>DAINBW010000090.1:0-8456 GCA_036732745.1 Spirochaetales bacterium
TGCCAGGCCTGCGGCGCCAGGCTCCGCTCGGAAAGCGGAATGGCGCGGACAAAGTCGGACAGACAAGGGTTCAGGCCCGGCTCCGGCTCGCTCACGAGGAGGAAGGTGTAGAGCGTGCCGTTTTCGCAGGAATGGAGCGTGAAGGAAGTGGCGTCCGCCGCTATGGACAGGGGGCTCCCCGCGTGGTTCGCGGCGGAGGGCGGCGTCCCGTCCTTCGTGTAGTAGAGCGTGTAGCCGCGCGTCCTCGGGATCCCCTCCCAGGCGAGGTCGATGCGCTTGCCGGAGCCCGTCGCCGAGAGGCTGGGAATGCCGGCGGAGGCTCCGCGCGCGAGCCTGAGGGATAGCGCGCCCCTGTTGCCGTTCCAGTCCTCGGCCACAAGCTCGACGGTGTAGCTCGTACCCGCGGTCGAGGCGTCCAGGATGAAGGAAAAGCTCCCGTCGGAGGCCGTCGCGACGCTCCCCTTGATCGCGGTGCCGAGCACGGAGAAGCCGAGCGACGCGACCTGCCCCGCGGCGCCTCCGTCGGCCACGTCGGAGACCCTGCCCCGGATTTCGAGGATGTTCGCGCAGAGCGCCGCCTCCCGCGGAGAGTCCACGGCGACGACAGGAGCGACCGTATCCTTTTTCCGCGCCACGCCGTCCAGGTCGATGGTGGGCAGCGAACAGGAGCAGAGCAGGGAGACGAAAAGCAGCGCGAAGGCCGGCAAGTCCGGTCGGTCGTGTTGGCTGGAACCTTCACTTCTTCGGGGCGAGGAGTTCGAAGGAAGAGTGCTCAAGGGTAGACGGTTCAAGGCTTCATGCTCCAGATCTCGATTCCCTCTCCGACTGGCCACAAGGATCTCGCCACGACGCAAAGCGATCCTGAGACATCGACATCATAGGAAGAGGTCCCAGAGAACGAGGCCAGATAGCTCGGCGCCGCGGCGTTCGCTACCGAGAAGCGCTGCACCCCGATGCCCCAGGCCACCGCGTAGGCGAAGCCTCCGGACACGGCGACATTGCCCTGGATGTTCGGGGCGTTCGCGGCGCCCAGGTAGGGACAGGGAGCATAGCCGAGCTTCGAGGGTTTTAAGGGATCGCTCACGTTCGTCACGTGGAGGCCCATCGCGCCGTCGATGTAGTCCCGCGCGAAGGAGTAGGCGCCTGATATGCCGGGCGTCTGGGAGACGAGCGCCACGCTCGTCGCGGTCCCCGTCGGTTTGGACAGGTCCACGCACTGGAGCTGACCGTAATAGGTCCCCGCTGCGAGATAGGCCATCGAGCCGTCAACGGTAATATCGGAACCACTCTGGTCGAGGAGCTTGACGGTCTCTCCGGTCGACGCGGCGGCCACGGGGTCACTGATGTCCACCACCTGCAACTGGGAACTCTCGTTCGTGACGAAGGCGCGGTCGCCGAAGACGGCGACGCCTGCGGGCTTGCCGGCTATGACGGCGGTCGAGGCTATCCGCGGCGCCGCGGGATCCGAGACATCGACAACATGGAGCGCCCCGCTCGAGGAAGTCACGTAGGCGTAGTCCCCGGAAAGCACGATGCCCATGGCCGTGGCGGGGAGGTCAAGCCGTGAAAGCACACGGGGGGCGTTGGGAGAAGAAATGTCCGCGATCGAGAGGCTCCCCGAACCCACGAGGTAGCAGAGCTCTCCCCTGATCTTCACGTCGCGGCCGTAAAAAGCCCCGTAATCGGCTGTCTTTGCCCAGGATGCCTGCCGCAGGTACAGACGGGAGTCGAAAAGGACCTGGAGCCCCGCGCCGCTCGAGGCGACGAGGAGGCGGGAACCCTTGGCGACCGCCGCGGTTGGCCTTGCCGGCATCTCGTAGGTCGTGTTCAGGAAGAGCTTGGCGGGATCGCTGATGTCGTAGTCGTAGACCAGGTTATTGAAGAAGCTGAAGACGAGGAGGCGGTTGCCGGTCACACTCATGCCGGCGACCTGTGGCTTGAAGTCCACAGTCTTGACGACGGACGGGGTCGAAGGAGTCGCGAGCGAGACTGCATAGAATGTCTGCTCGATGCTTACGAAAACGGTCGTGCCGGACACTGCCAAGCGCTTGTCGACGCCGATCGCCGGTAGGTTCACCGTACCGGCCAAGGTGAGAGCGCCCGTGGTCGGATCTATCGAGAATGAGCGAAGTTTGTTGCTTCCTGCAGGTCCAAACGCCGCTACGATGTAGCCATTGCATAGATCGATGTCGGTCACGGCCATGTTGAGCCCAAAGTCCGGCGCCGCGCTGACAACGCCGGTCGTGAGATTCACGACCTTAATACCGGAATCGAGGCAGGCCACGTACGCGAAATTCCCTGAAACCTTCACCGCAAACGCGGGATTCACGTTCGTGACCCTTGCTTGCGGTAACGACGGATTCGACGGGTCGGCGATGTTGTACCAGGCCAGCCCCGAATCCGCGGCGACGCAAAGCCAGGATCCCGAGGCGGAGATGGACCGCGCCGTGGGGTTTGTCAGGCCGGCCGGAAAGGCGACGTCGCGGACAAAGGTCGGCTTGCCGTCCGCGTCCAGGTTGAGCACCTTCAGACCGTTTGAGCCGTTCGAGAGGTAGGCGTAGGCGTCGCCGGAGCGCTCGACATCCAAGGCATCCTTCGAGGTCGCGATCGAGGATTCGATGCGGGGGGCGGTCGCCGGGAAGGCCGTGCGCGCCGCATTGGCCGCGCTGGGCACTTCCGAGCCGTTCGCGGGCATGATCCGGTACCAATAGACCTGGTCTTCGGCCAGGCCCCTGTCGACATACTCGCAACCGGAGACGAGGCCGAGCTGGACGAAGTCGCCCGTGGTGCCCGTGCGGCGCTGCACCAGGAACTCGCTCGTGGCGCTGATCGAGGGCCACCGGACGCGGATCTGGCCGATCTCTCCCGTCGCCTGGGGAGCCAAGGTCGTCGAAGCGAGAGGGATCGAACGGACGGTCCCGATGTCCTTGACGGTTCCGTTCCGATAGGTCGCCTTAAGGCTGAAGAGGTGAAGGTCGCCGTTTTTAAGCCCCGCCAATGTCAGGGGCGGGCGGACGGAGGCGAGGGTCTCGCCGTTTCCTTCGGAGGGAACGCTGCCGTTCCGCGTGTAGCGCAGGACATATTCTGCGGCCGTCGGGTCCTCCACCCAGGACAGAGTCACGCTCTTGTTCGAGGACGCCGCAACCAGGCCGCCCGAGTGCTTCGCCGAATCGATCATCTCCGGGCTGATCAGGGGCATCTTGCAGGCGCCGAGAAGGACGAGGCAGGCGGCGGCGAGGATGTACGCAGGTGCTGTGCGGAACGGCGCTTTGCGATTGTCAGTCATGGTCAATCACTCTTCGAAAATCGGCCCGCGGTCGGCCGTCGCGTCCCCGGCCCGGCCGCCCGAGCCCTCCGCCGCCGCGAGATAGGCGAACTTCTCGCCGAGGCTCGGATCGAGCTCCGTCGCCTTGGCCAGGAACTCCCCGGCCTTGGCGTAGTCCCCGAGGGCGTTGTAGCACTTCGAGATGTTGAGCCTGAGGCTGGCGAGGGTCGGCGCGGCGCCGCCGTTCGAGAGGGTCCGGTCGAGCTTCTGGTATTCCGCCAGGGCCTTGGCGTAGTCCTTGGAGAGGTAGTACACGTTGCCGAGATTGAGGCGGGGACTGGCGTAGGAGGGATCGAGGGCCGCGGCCTGCTTGAAAGCGGCCGCGGCCTTCTCGTAGCGGCCGAAGCGCGCGAGCTTGATCCCGAGGCGGTTTTGGTCCTCCTTGGAGCCCGAGGCCTTGGCCTGGGCCTGCGCGGCGTCGGCCACCGCGTCCACGAGCTTGCCCACGTCGCGGACCGCGTTGGCCACGACCGGCTCCTTCCGTCCGTACTGGAGCCCGAGGTCGGTCTCCTTGAGGCCGACGGGCCGGTAGAGCTCCTGCGCCTTCCTGATCGGATAGAAGCCGCGCGAGGAGGGATCGGCCTCCGCGGCCCTCCATTCCTCGACGCCCTTCCTCCACGCGTCCACGAAGCCGGACTTGCCGATCATCGTGATCTCCACGGGAATCCAGAGCTCGTCGTCCACGTTGATGGTCATGGAACGGTCGGGATGGAGGTCGCCGAAGGCGCGCCCCGCCGTCTTGGTCGCGAAGGCCACGTAGATGTGGCCCGGCACCGTCACGAGGGCCGTGTCGATGCCGGCGGACTCGAGGAGGCTCGCGTAGAGGACCGTGAGGTCGTCGCAGTCGCCCGTGATGCGCTTCAGGGTCTGGCGGGGCAGGCTCACGGAGTCCACCGACACCTTGCCGCCCCGGGCGGAGGCGAAGGGCTGGGTCGGGTCGACCTGGTAGAGGATGCCGATCTCGCCCAGGGCGTGGAAGACCTGGCAGGCGAACTGCACCGCCTCCGAGTAGCCGGGCTGGATCTGGTCCTTGTTGATTTGCCGCACGTAGCTCGCGTAGTTCCGCAAGGCCCCGTCGGCGGGCGTCACGAAGGCGGCGGCCTTCCGGTCGTCGTCCCAGACGATGGCGCTCTTGTCCTGGAGGTCGTAGGCCAGGGTCGCGCGCTGCTCGCCCGCCCTGCCCCGCCCCGAATAGGTCACGACAACCTCGCCGGAGAGCGGGGTCTGGCCCTCGTTCTTGAAGACTTCCGCGTTGAAGGAGGCGAGGATCCCGACCTCGCGGCTCTCCCCCGCCTTGAGCTCGGGGATGCGCGCGCAGAGGGTCGGCGAGTCCATATATCCCTTCTGGAAGAAACTCAGCTCCACGTTGCTGACCGGGAAGCTCTCCGTGTTGGTCACTTGGATCCTGGCGAAGGGATTCTTCACGTACCAGCTCTGCATCGCGGGGAAGACGGCGGTCGAGCCCGCGTCGCCGAGCCTGAGGCTGCGAAGCGCCGCCTTGGGCGCGTCGGGATCCTCGCCGAGCCGCATCTGGAAGGAAAGCCCCACCCCAAGGATAAGGCCGTCGAAATCCGTGACCGCGCCGAGGGACTTCAGGTACTTGAGCGAGGGGCTGAGTTCTATCGCGAAGTTGTAGGAGGGTATGAGGGCCAGGCGTCCGCCGGCCTGGGCCAGGAAATTGTAGTTGCCCACCGTGCCCGTCTCGGGAAAGAGCTTCGGGTACAGGGACAGCGAAGCGCCGATGGAAAGGTCGGCCCCAAGCTCAAAGGTCTTGGAAAAGCGGTTCGAGTAGGCGGCGCCGAGAAGGGCGTACGCGTCCTTGTGTTCCCAGGCCTTGTCGTCGCCGCGGGGGGAGAACTGGATGACGCCGCCTTGCAGGGATGGCTGGAGGGTCGGCAGGCGCGGCAGGGGGTAACGCAGGACCGCCGCGAGATCGTACAGGTCAAAGGCGGAACGATAGTTCCCGAAGGGGCTTAAGGACTGGTACTGGCCGCCGATCGAAAAGGGATAGCGGTAGTACGCGTTGAGATCGAGGCCGCGATCCTGGGCGCCGAGGGCGCCTGATAGGGCGAGACAGAAAACGAAAAGCGCCAAGGCGCGACGGGCGGGACCTGCCATTGTGCTTTCTCCCTGGGGGAATCACGAGGCTCTTGGCCTTTTTCACGATTCCAGCCGGGGAGATTAACGCAACGCCGCGCCCGCGTCGTCTCGATTCGCAAATCAGTACTTTTTTCGCGCTTGGCCCAAACTAGTCCTTCCCCGCCTCGGCCGCCAGCTTGCGCCGGAATTCGCTCGGGCTCATGCCCTCGATGCGGGAAAACTGGGTGTTGAAGGTCGCCTTGGAGGTGTAGCCGGCCTCCATGGCGATCTCGAGGATGGTGAGGTCGGGCCGCTCCGCCATGCGCCGCCTGACGAAGGCGATGCGCTGGGAATTGCGCCAGGCGGGGAAGGTCGTCGAAAGCCGCGAGCCGAAGTAGCTCGAGAGCCGGTAGGCGGGCACGCCGATGCGCTCCGCCAGGGAGCGCAGGTCGAGCTTTTCGTCGCCGATGAACTCCATCGACCGGATCAGTTCAGCGAGCTTGCGGTCGATCGCCGCCGCCTCCGCGTCCCCGAGCACGAGCCGGCGTTCGTGCTCCTTCCCGATCTCAGCGCGGAGCCGCGTAAGGACGCGGGGATTCCTGACCACGTAGAAATAGCAGGCGAGGAGAACGAGCTCGAGGAGGAGATGCCCGATCCGGTAGGGCGTTCGGAGGGAAAAAACGAGGAAGGCGAAGATCGCGGCGAGAAGGACGCCGATCGCGCCAAGCGTGGCCAGGAAGCGTCGGGACTCCGGGTGATGGCCCGAGAGGTCGCCCGGCCGCCAGCGCGCGATGGCGAGCGCGGCGGCCGCCGCCGAGATCGGCCAGGCGTAGGCGCCCATCGCGGCCGCGGCGTGGATCGGGCCGCGCGCCAGGCCGTCCTCGACGTTGCGGAGGGAGGGCTCCAGCTTGAGGAGGTAATCGAGGAGAGGGACAATCACGAGCGCCGATTCGTAGGCGAGGCCCGTGGCGACGAGGCGACGCCGGCCGCCCTTGTGGCGCTCGTTGCCGAACAGATACAGCGCCATTTCAAGGAGGGAGTAGCCGAGCGTGAAAATCAGGCCCTGGAACACGAGGTTGTCGAGGTCGAGCGGCAAGCGCGCGATGGGATCGAGGGCGCTCATCGTGAAGAGCGCGCCGCAGGCCAGATAGAGCGCGCCGAAGGCGCGCAGGCCGCGCTCCTTGGGATGGGAAAGCAGTATCGTTCCGGCGGCGACCAGGAAGGAAAATCCCACGGCGCCGCGGAGGAAATCATAGATGGCGTCGAACATCGAGCCGCCTCGAAGGGTAAGGATCCAAACGGGGATTTTAGCCGTTCCGGCCGCGGATGAAAAGGGCCGCCCCCCGCGGGGGCGGCCAGAAACGCGCGTTCCGATGGCGGCGGATGATTATTTCGCCGTCAGCCTCTCCAGCCGATCCACGAGGCCGCCGATCACCTCGAAGCACTTCTCGAGGGCGGCCGGGCCGCGCATGTCCGCGCCGGTGCGGCGCAGCACGTCGACCGGATAGTCGGAGGAGCCCGCCCCGAGGAATTCGAGGTAGCGGGCGGCCGCGCCGGACTCGCCCGAGAGGATGGGCGCGGCGAGGGCGTGGGCCGCGCCGATGCCGGTCGCGTACTGGAAGACGTAGAAGTTCATGTAGAGGTGGCTGAACTGGGCCCAAGTCGAGCCCTCGCGGTGGCGGTCGATCTCCATCTCCCCACCGTAGCCTTCGGCGAAAAGGTCGGCCATGAGGGCGTTCATGTCCTCGGCCGTGGCGCCCGCGCCCTTCTCGATCCGGTCGTGCATCTCGAGCTCGAAGCGCGCCAGGGTGGGCATGATGAAGAAGTAGCGGTGGAGATTGTCCATCGCCTCTTCGATCAGCGCGATCTGGAACTGCGGATCCTTTTCGAGGTCGAAGAGGCGGGCGCGCACCATCGCTTGGTTGAAGTTGGAGGCGACCTCCGCGACGAAGATCGAATAGTCCGAGTAGATCGAGGGCTGGTTCTTCCAGGTGTGCCAGCTGTGCATCGAGTGGCCGAGCTCGTGCGCGAGGGTGCTCATGGAGGAGAGGTCGTCCACGTACTGCATCTTGATGAAGGGCGACATGCCCTTCCAGCCGGTGGAGAAGGCGCCGGAACTCTTGCCGACGGTCGGCAGGACGTCCACCCAACGGTCGCGGAGGCAGCCGTTCTTGAGGGTGGTCACGTACTCGGGGCCGAGGGGCTCGAGGGCGGCGCCGATCCATTCCACGGCCTTCTCGTAGGGAACCTTGGGCTGGACCTTGGCGATGGGCGCCCAGATGTCGCAGTGTTCGAGCTTTTCGACGCCGAGGGCCTTGCGCCGCACGCGCCAGTAGCGGTGCCAGACGGGAAGGTTCTTCTTGAAGGTGTCGATCGTGCTGTCGAAGACGGCGCGGGGGATGTTGCTCTCGAAGAGGGCCGCCTCGATGGAGCTGTCGAAACGACGGGCGCGCGCGTTGAAGACGTCGCGCTTGACCGCGGTGGCGAGGGCCGAGGCGAGGGTGTTCTCGTGGGCGATGTGCCCGTCGCAGTAGTTCCGCCAGGCGGAGCGGCGCACCTCCCGGTCGGGGCTGCCGAGGAGCTTGTCGATCGTGCCCTGGGCGACCTCGGAGCCGTCGGAGGCGGGGGCGAACTTCATGTCGGCGTCGATGAGCATGTCGTGGGTGTTGTCGGCGCTCTGGAAAACCTCGAAAACGAGGCCGAGCACCTCCTCGACCTCGGCGGAGCGGACGTGGGCCTGCTTGCGGAAGAGGTTCTCCACGTAGTGGCCGTAGACGGCGAGGCGCGGTTCCGCGGCGATCCAGGCATCGAGCCTTTCCTTGCCGAGGGCGAGGAGCTCGGGATCGAGGAAGGCGACGGAGGCCATGAACTGGCCAAAGAGGCCGGCGGCCTGGCCGTTCATGCCCTGGGCCTCGACATCGCCCGTGTCGACCGCCTGGGACATGGAGGCATAGACGTAGAGCTTGCCCGTCCGGTCCATGACGGCGAGCATGTTCTCCAGGAACCCGGCGAGGTCGGCGGCGCCGCCGGAGGCGATCGTGCCGGCGCGGGC
>DAINBW010000091.1:0-8426 GCA_036732745.1 Spirochaetales bacterium
AGCTTGCGCACCTCGCTCGCGACGACGGCGAAGCCCTTGCCCGCCTCGCCGGCCCTCGCGGCCTCGATGGCCGCGTTGAGCGCGAGGAGGTTGGTCTGCCGGGCGATCTCCTCGATGACGCCGATGCGCCCCGCGATGTCCTTCATCGCCACGACGGCCTCCTCGACCGCCTTGCCGCCCTCCGCCGCGTCCTCCGCCGCCTTGCGCGCGATGCGCTCGGTGGTCTCCGCGTTGTCGGCGTTCTGGCGGATGGTCGCGCCCATCTCCTCCATGGAGGCGGAGACCTCCTCGCCGCTCGCGGCCTGCTCGCTCGCGCCCGCGGAAATCGCCTGAGAGGTCTGCGACACCTGGTCCGCGCCCTCCGCGACCTGCCGGGCGGAGATCGTGATCGCCGAGACGGTCGTGCCCATGGAGGAGGCGACCTCGTCGAGCCGGGCGGCCATCTCGCCGAGTTCGTCGCGCCGGGCGGCGAGCGCGGCGAGCGCCTCGCCCGCGGCGCCGCCGCGGCGCAGGTCGCCGGCGGCGAAGCGGATGGCGGCGTCGCGCGCCGCCGACACCGGCCGGACAATGGAGCCGGCCACGAGGAGGAGGATGACCGCGGCGACGACCGCGCCGATGCCCGAGGCGGCGAGAAGCACCATGGAAAGCCGGGTCACGCTCGTCAGGAGGGCGTCGAGGGGCAGCACGACCGCGAGGGACCAGGGCGACTTGTCCGCGCCGACCTGGATCGGATGGTAGGACAGGTAGGACACGGCTCCCGTGGCCAGGTTCTTCTTGACGAGGGAATAGGGTTTTCCCTCCTTGATGGCCGCGCGGAGCTCGTCCTTGAGCAGCGGCGTGTCGTCGCCGACAGGCTGGCCGATGAGCTCGGCCTTGGGGTGGTAGACCCGCTTGGCGGCGTTGTCGACGACGATCGCGTAAGCGTCGGCGACCGGCTTCATCTCGGCGGTGTGCTTGCGCAGCGCCTCCAGGGACACGTCGATGCCGCAGACGCCGAGCAACTCGGTCCCGTCCATGATCGGGACGCAGACGCTCGTCATCCAGATCGCCTCGGTCGTGCCGGCATAGGTATACTGGTAGGGCTCGAGGAGGACTTCGGCCCTGGAATTCCGGGCCAGCGCGTAATAGGGTGCCGAGGACTCCTCGTCCTTCCAGCGGGAGGTGGCGTACTTTCCCGAGGCGTCGCGGACCCAACTGGTCGCGAAACGGCCAGATTCGGTGCCGTACTGCGTATTGGCGTACTTGCCGTCATCCTTGGAGAAGATGCCCGGCTCCCACATGAAAAAGGCGGCCGTATACTGGGGCTGGCCTTCCAGGACCGCGCGGGCGATCGCGGCGTAGGCGGGGCGATCCAGGTTGCCGACCCGCCGGAGGCCGACGAAGGCGCGGGACATCGACCGAGCCTCGTCCATGGCCACGTCGAGCATTCCCTTGAGCTCGGTCGCGTAGCTCGCGGCCAGGGCGTCGCCCTGTTTCTTGGCCAAATTCTCGATGATGCCCCGCGACGTCGAGAAGGCGATGATGATCACCGCGCCGAGGGTGGCGAGGGATATAAGAAGAGCGGGCGCCAGGATGCGCGCCCGGACGCCGATTCTCAGCTTCATGGAAACCTCCAGCGATGCGACTGGTTCAAGTGTAATCCAGAAGCGGCGTCCCTGCCAAAAATCGGGGCCCGCGGAGCGAAAAAAAAAGAAGCCGGGCGAACCCGGCTCCCTGTTTCAACGCGGCGCGGCCGCGCCGAAGGCCTCGGCCTCCGGCCTCGCCCGCTTACTCCAGCACGGCGTAGATGCGCCGGACGCCGGCGGCGCTCGACTGCTCCTTCTGGATGCGGAACTTGCCGAGGAGGCCGGTGCGCTCGACGTGGGGGCCGCCGCAGACTTCCTTGGAGAAATCGCCCATCGTGTAGACCTTGACGTTCTCCTCGTACTTTTCGCCGAAGAGGGCTCGGGCGCCGGAGGCCTTGGCGTCCTCGAGCTTCATCACCTGCATGGTCACGGGGAGGTCGCGGGCGATCTGTTCGTTGACGAGGGCCTCGACCTTTTCGAGTTCCTCCTTGGTCATCGGGGCGCCGTGGCAGAAATCGAAACGCAGGCGCTCGGCCGTGATGTTCGAGCCCTTCTGCGCGATGTGCGGCCCGAGGACGAGGGTCAGAGCCTGCTGGAGAAGGTGCGTCGCGGTGTGGTACTTCGTGGAGATCTCCGACTGGTCCGCGAGGCCGCCCTTGAAGAGCTGGTCGGCGCCGGCGCGGGAGAGCTCCTGGTGCTTCTTGTAGGCCTCGTCGTACTCCTCGCGGTTCACCTTCATGCCCTGTTCCGCGGCGAGCTCCTCGGTGAGCTCGATCGGGAAGCCGTAGGTGTCGTAGAGCTTGAAGGCCAGGCGGCCGGACATGATCTTCTGGGGATTCTTGAGGAGGTTCGGAAGCATCTTCTCGAACTCGTGCTCGCCCTTCTCCAGCGTCTCGAGGAACTTCTTCTCCTCGGCCTCGAGGCCCTCGAGGATCCGGACGCGGTTCTCCTCCAGCTCGGGGTAGGGACCCTTGAAGTTGTCGATGACCATCGCGGCGGGCTTGGTCAGGAAGGTTCCCTCGACGCCGAGCTTCTTGCCGTGGCGGACGGCGCGGCGGATGAGGCGGCGGAGGACGTAGCCCGCGCCGACGTTGGAGGGGAGGACGCCCTTGGGGTCGCCGATGATGAAGGTCGCCGAGCGGATGTGGTCCGTGATGATGCGGACGGAGCGGTCCTTCTCGGGATCGGAGCCGTAGGCGTGGCCGGAGACCGCGCCGATCGCCTCGATGATCGGGCGGAAGATCTCGGTCTGGTAGACGGAGGTCTTGCCCTGGAGGACGGTGACGGTGCGCTCGAGGCCCATGCCCGTGTCGACGTTCTGCGCGGGCAGCTTCACGAGGGTCTTCTCGTCGACGCGGTTGAACTGCATGAAGACGTTGTTCCAGATCTCCATCCAGTTCGCGGAGTCGGTGCCCTTGTTCGAGCCCTTGGGCGGGAGGCCCTCGCCGACCCAGAAGAAGATCTCGGTGTCGGGGCCGCAGGGACCCGTCGGGCCGGCCGCCCACCAGTTGTCCTTGGCGGGCAGGTAGGCGATGCGGTCCTCGCTCATGCCGATGGACTTCCAGATGCCGGCGGATTCCTCGTCGCGGGGCGCGTTCTCGTCGCCGGCGAAGACGGTCACGGAGATCATCTTCGGGTCGAGGGCGAGCCACTTGGGATCGGTGAGGAACTCCCAGGACCAGGCGATCGACTCCTTCTTGAAGTAGTCGCCGAGGGACCAGTTGCCGAGCATCTCGAAGCAGGTGAGGTGGGAAGGGTCGCCCACCTCGTCGATGTCGCCGGTGCGGACGCACTTCTGGTAGTCGACGAGGCGTTTGCCCGCCGGGTGGGGCTCGCCGAGGAGGTAGGGAACGAGGGGATGCATGCCGGCCGTCGTGAAGAGGACGGTCGGGTCGTTCTCGGGGATGAGGGACTTGCCGGAAATCTCGGCGTGGGCCTTCGACTTGAAGAAGTCGATATATTTCGAACGGAGCTCGTGGGAGGTAATCATGGGCGCTAGTGTAAAATAGCGGCCGTGGCGCGGTCAAGCGCCGAAAGGGCCTTAGGCGGAAGAGCTCGCCGGCGCGGCGGCCTCGGGCTTGGCCTCGGGCTTGGCCTCGGGCTTGGCCTCGGGCTTGGCCTCGGCGTCGGGATAGCGGGCGCGGATCGCCTCGATGTTCGCGCGCACCTCGAAGAAGGCCTCGACGACCTCGGGATCGAACTTGCTGCCCGCGAGCTTCCGAATCTCGGCGTAGACCTGCTCCTCGTCCCAAGGTTCCTTGTAGACGCGCTTGGAGATGAGGGCGTCGAAGACGTCCGCGACCGCGACGATGCGGCCGCCCAGGGGGATGGCCTCGCCGGAAAGGTTCTTCGGCGAACGGTCGGAGACGCCCTTGATGATGTCGTCCGGCCAGTCGGTGATCGTGCTCGGGTAGCCCGTGCCGTCCCAGTTCTCGTGGTGGGTCGAGGCGATGTCGGCCGCCACCCGGTCGAGCTCCGAATCGGAGTCTATAAAGAGGAGGGAGCCGAAGTAGGTGTGCCCCTGCATCACCTTGTACTCCTCCGGCGTGAAGCGGGCGGGCTTCTTGAGGATGAGGTCGCTGATGGCCACCTTGCCGACGTCGTGGAGCATGGCCGCGAGCTTGAGCGTGTCCTTGGCCCGGTCGCGCTCCTTTTCGGGCAGCCCGCGCTTGAAGGCCCAGTGGTCGTAGATCTCGACGGCGTAGCCGGCGACGCGGTTGACGTGGGCGCCGGTCTCCTTGGGATCGCGGAGTTCGGCCATCTTGATCATGCGGAGGATCATCGCCTTGGTCATGAAGGCGCGCTGGAGGGCGACCGTCGCGTTCGCGGCGAAGTGCGTGACGAGGATCTCGTCTTCCTTGGAAAAGGCGCGCGTCTTTCCTTCTCCGTCCTTCGCGTTGATGACCTGGATGACGCCGAGGAGCCCGCCGCCGCTCGTCTTCAAGGGCAGGGTGAGCATCGAGGTGGTCTTGTAGCGGGTCTGCTCGTCGTAATAGGTGCTGTAGCCGTAGGGACTGCCCTTCGGGATTTCGTAGACGTCGGGGATGTTGACGAGCTCGCCGGTCTTGGCCACGTAGCCGGAGATCGTCTTCTCGTTGATGAGGAGGCTGAAGCTCGAGTAGGGGAGCTTGGTGCCGGGGGGAAGATCCCGCTCCTTGAGGGCGTTCTGGGAGTACTTGAAGTTGAGCTTGTCCCCGTCCTTGACGTAGATCGTGCCCGCCTCGGCGTTCACGACCCGCCTCGCCTCGAGGAGGATTCGTTCGAGGAGGAGATCGGAGTCCTGGATCTTGTTGATCTCGGAGTCGATCTGGATGATGTCCCGCATATCGCGCGCGTCGAATGCCATGCCGTCGGTCCCCTATCGATGCTCCAAGTGTATGCGGATTTCCCGAATCACGCAATGTTGCTCGGGTGAGGGAAATCGACAAAATCGCAAAAAACGCCCCCGTGGCTTTACGTCCGCCTCGAGGGGTGCTATTATATGAATGAACATTCGTTCATTTTTGATTCGAATGGGGGAACCGCCATGCGCGTACTCGTCACGGGGGGCTTCGGGAATGTGGGCAGGAGCGCGATCGCCGCCCTTCTCGCCGCGGGGGATTCGGTCACCGTCCTGGAAACCGCGACCGGCCGCAACCGGCGTCTGGCCAAAACCTGCGCTAGGGGCTGCCGGGTGCTTTTCGGCGACATCCGTGACGCCGAAACGGCCCGCCTCGCCGTCGAGGGGCAGGAAGCCATCGTGCACCTCGCCGCCCTGATACCCCCGGGCGCGGACAGGGCGCCGGAGCTGGCCCGCGCCATCAACGTCGGCGGCACCGCCAGGCTCCTTGAGGCGGCGGAGGCAAGCCCGGCGCGCCCGCACTTCGTCCTCGCCTCCAGCATCTCGGTCTACGGCGACCGCGTCTTCGATTACTGGATCAGCGTCGGCGATCGCCTCGAACCCAGCCCCGGCGACGAATACGGCCGCACCAAGGTCGAGGCCGAGCGGCTCGTCCGGGAGAGCGGCCTCCCCTTCTCGATCCTGCGCCTCACCTACATCGTCTGGCGCAAGAAGCTCAGTCTCGATCCCCTCATGTACCACATGCCCCTGGCGACGAAAATCGAGATCTGCCACACCGAAGACACCGGCCGGGCCTTCGCCGCCGCGGTCCGCAAGCCCGCCGCCCTCGGCGCGACCTTCGACATCGGCGGCGGGGCGGCCTGCAGGACGACCTATCGCGAGTACCTGGACCGGATGTTCGGGCTTTTCGGCCTCGGCGACGCGGGCTTCCTGCCCGAGGAGGCCTTCGCCGCGTCGGGCTTCCACTGCGGCTGGTACGCCGACTCGGACGAGGCCGAACGCGCGCTCGGATTCAGGCGGAAGAGCCTCGAGGACTATTACGGCGAGGTTCGCGAGGAGGCGCGCTGGAAGAAGCTCGGCGCCACCTTGGTTCGCCCCATACTGCGGCGCGCCCTGCTCGCGAAGAGCCCCTTCGCCGCGGCGGGCCGGAGCGCCGCGCCGAGCCAGGCCTGACGCGAAGCCCGTCGCGGCTGGGGCGGCCCGCGAACGGCGGCCCGCAACCGGGCCGGCGCCGGCGGGCTGGGCCGCGGGCGGCGACTAGGCCGGGCTGGCCGGCGGAAGACCCGCGAGGCCGGGGTCGAAGCGGATTTGGAAGGTGTTCTCGATGGTCAGCCGGATGAAGCCGAGGATATCCTCGGATCCCACGGCCAGGCCGGCGGCGCGGGAAAGCCGCACCGTGTCGAGGCTGCCGAGGAGGAAGAGGCTCAAGGCCGCCATCGCCTGCCGCGGCGGCAGCTCGAAGGCCAGGCCCTTCTCCGCCGCGAGTTCCAGGACGACGCCGGCGATCAGGGAGGTCAGGCGCTCGAGCTTGTCCTCGAGGCCCGCGAAATGGACCGCCTCGGTGAGCAGGATGGAGATGAGGTCGAGGTCCTCGAAGAGGGAAGGCAGGGATCGGTAGACGAGGAGGGCGAGCTTTTCCTCGGGGTTCCTCGCGGCGGCGAGGGTCCGGCCGAGGCCATCGAAGAAGAGGTTCCAGCCCTCCTCCAGCACCGAGGACATCAGCGCTTCCTTGTTCTCGAAATAGGTGTAGATGCTGCCGACCGGCAGGCCCGTCTCGCGGGCCATGTCGGCGACGCTCGTGCCGTGGAAGCCGCGCTCCGCGAAGAGACGCTTCGCGACGGCGAGGATGGCGCGGCGCTTCGCCTCGTCCTTTTCCCGGGCCACGTCAGGCGCCCTCGAAAAGACCCTTCGCGCGATCCTTGCGGACATGCTCCCAGGAGAAGACCTGGCCGTTCATGACGATGTAGACGCCCGGCGGGAGGAGCTGCGCGGCCATGAAGGCGGTCCCGAAATTGAAGAGGGCGTCGGAACCCTGGATCTTGTAGGGGATCATCGCGCCGGTGAGCACGATCGTCTTGTCGAGGCCGGCGGGGCCGAGGAGCTTCGCGGTTTCGGACATCGTGTCCGTGCCGTGGGTGATGACGATGCGCCGCTCGGGCGCCTTCCGGCAGGCCTCGAGGACGCTCTTCCGGTTTTCGTCCTGCATCTGGAGACTGTCGATGAGCTGGTTGAGCTCGATCTCCACCGGCACGGTCACCCGCGTCAGCTTGAGGATCTCGGGGAGGTGGCTGTCCTTGAAGGTCAGCTCGCCGCGGATCTCGTCGTAGTGCTTGTCGAAGGTTCCGCCGGTGACAATGACGCGAATCGGAGTTGCATCCATGGCTTCGAGTATGTACCGCGCTCGCGTCTTTTGACAAGCGTCGGGGCTTCCGCGACGCCCCCTAGACGATTTGGAGGGAGCCGATATAATAGCGACCTGCTTTGTAAGCTTAGCAAGCCTTGCATAAGGAGCTCTTTTTTCGCATGGTACAGAGAAACGCCTACGCTTTGGCAATAATGCCTATAGCGCTAATTACTGTTATTATCTCTATTTCCTGCAAGGACGCTGACCAAACCTTCCACCCCGATATCGATTCGGAGATCGTCCGCCTGGCCGGCCTCAGCGACCGCGAGGTTCCCGGCTTCATCCAAAATCTCGATAGAAGCGACGTCATCGCCGAATATTATCGGGATCCCGCCACCAGGCGCGAGGTGCTGGATTTCTTCACCGGCCTCACGCATTCCGAAAAAATCGCCGCCGCCATCCTTGAAAACGCCGACCGCTTCGGCGTCCCGCCGGGCCTGGCCTTTGCCCTGGCCTACGAGGAGAGCAAATTCAAGGTCGCGGCGATCAACGACAACGGCGACTCCGTGGACCGCGGCCTCTTCCAGCTCAACTCCAAGTCCTTTCCCGAGCTCACCGAGGCGCAGGTCTACGATCCGCGCGAAAACGCGCGCTACGGCCTGGCCCACCTCGAGTTCTGCCTCCGGACGGGCGGCAACGAGGTCGCCGCCCTCGCGATGTACAACGCCGGGACGACGCGGGTCTCCCGCGACGGTACGCCGCGCCGCACCCTCAACTACGTATTCCGCATCACGAAATACGAGGAAAACATCACGAGCCTCTTCGCCGCCAAGGTCATAGCCAAGGACAAGCTCCGCGTGGCCCGCGGCGACCGGCTCGCCCCGGCGGCGGACTAAGGGGGACCGACCCGGACGCCCTTAGGATCGATCGTCCACGGGCTTTCCGCCCCATGCCCGCCGCGAGGCGGGCATTTGTTTTTCCGCCCGCGCCCGCCTAGACTTGATGCATGGCCAAGCAGGCGGGCCAGGCGGCGAAATCGCTGACCCGGCATACGGTCGCCCTCGTCGCCGCGACGATCACGGCGCTTCTCGGCGTGACGATGGCCCTTTCGGCCTTCATCGTGCTCGGGAGCTTCCTGGACCTCGAACGCAAGACCGTGGGAACGAACCTCGACCGG
>DAINBW010000092.1:0-8413 GCA_036732745.1 Spirochaetales bacterium
ACTCGAAGACCACGCGGGGCCTCGCCACGGTCGGCGCCACCGGCGCCGCGGCGGGCGCGGCCGGCCCGGCGGCCGGCGCGGCGGGGGGACGCTCCTCCCCGCCGACCGGGAAATCGGCCGCTTCGTGGAAGATGCGGACGCGCACGCTCGCCCGGGGATCGGGCAGGGCCTGCAGGGCGTTCTCCACGATGTTGACCGCCACCTGGGTGAGTTTCCGGTAGTCGGCCAACACGAGGGGCAGCCCGGGCTGGCATTCGAGGGAGAAGCGCTTCGTCGAGCGCTCCACGAGGGGGCCGAGGAGGCGCCGCGCGTAGGCGGCGACCTCGCCGAGATCGACGCCCTCCGGAGCCCCGCCGGCGGGTTCGCGGGAATAGTCCTTGAGATCCTCGACGATCTTCTTGATCTGCCGGCCGGCGTCGTAGGTGTCGGAGAGGAGCTCGGGGATTTCCTTGAGCAGCTCCTCGGAACCCCAGCCGCGGACGTTGAAGTCGCCGTAGTCGACCCGATACCGCGCGATGATCGGCCCTATCTCGCGCCAGACCTCGGAGAGGAGGGGGATGTTTCGGAGGACGGCGTTGTTCGGCGTGTTGATCTCGTGGGCGAGTCCCGCCGCCAGCACGCCCAGGGTCTTCAGCTTGTCGAGGTCGGCCACGCGCCGCCGGGTTTCGATGCCCTCCTCGATGGCGCGCTTCAGCGCCACGCGCGTGTCCACGCGGGCGTAGAGGAGTTCCAGCGGGGAGAGGCGCGGGAGATAGTCGTCGGCGCCGGCGCCGAGGGCCGCGGCCGCGGCCTCCGGCCGGTCGCGGTCGGTCATGACGAGGATGGGCAATTCCCCGAGCGGCTTCGTCCGCCGCATCCGCGCGCAGGCTTCGAGGCCGCGCATCGCGGGATCGGATGCGTCGAGGAGGACGAGGTCGAAGACGCGGCCGGACTCGACGAGGGCCGCGGCCTCCTCCGCCGAGACGAGCGGCTTGAGGGCGTAGCCGCGGGCCTCGAGAAAGGCCTTGACCGTGACGAGGTAGACGGGATCCTCGCTGACGGCCAGCACCGAGCCGCGGACCCCGGAGCCCGGGGGCGATTCCGAAAGATCCGCGAGGGCGAGCCGCGCGTCGGCCTTGAGGCCGCGGTCGGAGCGGTCGGAGCGGTCGGAGCGTCCGAAGCCCAGGCCCGACTCCCGCTCGCGGCGACGGTCGGAGGAAGGCAGCTTGCCGACGAAGGGGGCGCGGCGCGCCACGCGCAGCGTGAAGCGGCCGCCCGGGCCGGCGTGCTCGTAGGAAAGCCCTCCTCCGAGGAATTCAGCCAGGCGCCGCGCCACGAGGAACTCGAGCCCGGGCCCGATGGCCTCGGGACCGTCCGCGCCCGGGCCCCGGACGCGCTCGAGCACCTCGGCGGGGAGCGGCGGCGCGGAATCGGTGACCGTGAAGAGCGCGTCGCCGCCGGAGAAGGAGGCCTCGAGCGCGACGCGGCCCGCGGGGCTCCGCTTGATCGCGGCCGAGTAGAGCGTATAGAGGATCTGCTGCAGGACCCTGATGTCGCTGACGATGTCCCCGGCCGGACACTCGACGCTCGTGGCCAGGTCCTTGCCCGAGCCGAGATAGGCGGCGGCGCTCGCGACGCCGGCGACCGCCTCCTCCAGGGGAAAGCGTTCGGCCACCAGGGTCAGGTCGCCGTTCCTGAGGCGCGCGTAGGCGTCGATGCCCTGGACCTGGTTGAGAAGGCGCAAGGCCTCCGCCTTGACCAACCCGAGGAGGCGCGCGGCCTCCGGCGAGTCCCGCTCGGCGAGAAGGGACTCGAGCCTCGCCCCGAGGCCGATGATCCCGTAAAGGGGCGCGCCGAATTCGAGGCTCGTCCCCACGAGAAAATCCTCCTTGACCCGGTTCGCGCGTTCGAGGCTCTCGATCTCGCGGCGCTGGGATTCCTCCTTTTCCTCCTTGATGCGGTTGAGCGAATCGGAGATGCCGAAGGCGAGGACGAGGACCTGGAGGAGGGCGCCGGCCTGGGCGGACTTGGACCAGAGGAGGGCGCTGTAGGGATCCATGAAGAGCCGCGGCGTGAGTAGGTTGGCGGCGGAGCCCGCTAGGGCGAGGGCCCAGGCGGCCGCGAGATACCAGGCCTTGCGCTGGCCGCCGCGCCCGGCGACCAGGGCGGCCGCGCAGACGACAACCTCGGAAAGTACGAGCAGATGGTTGGCGCCGAGGCGCGCGTAGCCGGGCCCGAATAGGGACACGACGACGAGGACCACCGGCGAGAGGCCCGCGACGGCCGCCATGCAGCGATCGACGCGGGGATAGCGTTCCTTGGCCCCCAGGAAGGAGCGGGAGAAAAGGAGGCCGCCCGCGATCATCAGGGAGGCGAAGATCGGCATGGCCGCCCGCTCCACGAAAAGTTGGCCGGGCCAGACCAGGGCGGCGCCCGCGCCGTCGGAGGCGACGACGTACCAGAACAGGCCGAAGAGGAAGACGAGGTAATAGGCGAAGCTGCGGTCCCGGATCGAGACCACGACGAAGAGGGTGTAGGAGAACAGGGCCAGGACGACGCCGAGCAGGAGGCTGGCGAAGCCGGTGCCGAAGGAGTCGTAGCGCAGGAACTCGAAGGCGTCCCAGACGGCGACCCGGGCGTTCCCGCCGCCGACCGAGGAAAAGCGGATGTAGATCGTCTTGAGGTCGCCCGGCGCCATCGTCAGGCGGAAAAGGTAATCGGAAAGGGCGCGGTTCTTGCGGGCCGAGGGTTCGTTGAAGCCGGCGAAGCGCGTCTCGGCCCGCCCGTCCGGGTCGACGATGTAGACGCTGATGTTCTCGACGGAGCCCGGCCCGGCCGACAGGATCCAGCTCCGGGCGGAGGCCGCGCTCCTCACGGTAAAGGCGAGCCACAAGGCTTCGGAGGAGGCGGGCATCGAGAGGCCGGAGCTGTCGACCAACGGGGAGAAGAGGGAAGGATCGGGGACGAAATCGAGCGTCATCGACGGCGCGGCGCCGCGACGCTCGACGTAGTGGAAGGCGTGGCCGTACACGTCGGCGCTTCCCTGGTCCTCGCGGAGCTCCACCGGAACCTTGCCGTGCCAGGCCGATCCGGCGTCGGCCACCGCGGGAGCCGCCGACGACGCGGCCAGGGCGGACGCGACGAGGGCCACGGCGGCCGCCAGGAGGGCGACGCGCCCGACCAGGCGCATTCCGGACCTCACGCTGCCCCCGGGGTCCGCGGCGTCCCCCGACCCGACCCGGCCGCCGGGCCGGCGACCGCGCCGGCGCGCGCCCAGGAAGGCAGGACGGCGCCGCTCGCGAACGCGGCGCCCAGGGCCGCGAGGAAGTCCTCACCGGCGCCGGAACGACCGGCGACCAAGGCCCCGGCATCGAGGTCGACCTCGAAGGCGCGGCGGCCCACGTGCTCGGGAACGTGGGCGTCGGAACCCGAGACGACCGCGAAGCCGCCCCGCAGGGAAGGTTCGGGATCGCGCATCGCCTCCACCGCCGCGTAGGGGCCCGGCGGGAGGAAGCCGAGCTGGCTCGAGACCGAGAACATCGGGCGATCGACGTGGGCGGGCACGACGAGGGCGCCGGCGGCGCTCGCCGCCAGGCAGAGCTCATCGAAGCCGAGTTCGAGGGCCGCGCCGAGATAATAATCCGGCAGCTCGAGCACGCCCTCGTCCGCGTCCACGACCACCTCGTCGCCGAGCTTCTCCGGATCGTAGGGAAAGCGGGGCAGGGAGCGGAGGAGCCGATCGCCGAAGGACAGGGCGGCCGCGGCGGTGCCGAAGAGGCAAAGGACGTGCACCTCCTCGAGGGAGCAGGCCTCCACCCCGAAGACCGGCACGAGCCCCTCGCGGCGGCAGGCCTCGGCGAAGGCCGGGCAGTTGAGGGCGCTGTTGTGGTCCGTGAGGCCGAGGACCTCGATGCCGCGCTCGCGGGCCCGGCGGGCCAGGAGCGACGGCGACATCTCGAGCGAGGCGCAGGGCGAGAGGCAGGAATGGTTGTGGAGATCGGCCAGGACGCCTCGGTGCGCCATGTCGCTCGGGATCCGCCTCAGGCGCGGGGCGCGGCGCCCGGGGATCCGGCGCCGAGGGCGGGCCAGAGCAGGCCCGAAACCTCGAACTGGCTCTTGTCGGTATGGAAGACCGCGACGCCCTCGGCGCGCGCCGCCTCGATCATGTCGTCGGGGACGGGCCGGCCGTTGCAGATCACGATGGCCGCGAGGCCGATGAGGCTGGCGACGGCGACGGTGTTCTTGTGGGCCTGGATCGTGACGAGGACGCCCTCGGACTTCGCGTTGGCCATGACGTCGGAGAGGAGGTCCGAGGTGTAGCCCCCGCCGAGCTCGCGGTCGGCATACTCCGACTGGAGGCTGCGGAAACCCCGCTCCGTCCCGAGTTCGCTGATTTTCATTCCGTTGCTCCTTTGTACCGTATGACCGTGCGCACCCTCGTCCCGCGGCCGGGCCCCGAATCGAGGGAAAAATCGTCGGAAACGCGCTTCGCGTTGGGCAGGCCCATGCCCGCCCCGAAGCCGAGGGACCTGATCCATTCATTCGCCGTGGAGAAGCCCTCCCGCATCGCCGCCTCGAGGTCGGGGATGCCGGGGCCGCGGTCCTCGGCCAGGATCTCCACGCTGTCGGCGCCGATCGCCGCCGACAGGGTTCCGCCCTCCGAATGGATGACGATGTTGAGCTCCAGCTCGTAGCTCGCGACGGCCGCCCGGCGCACGACGGCGGGATCGACTCCCCTGGCCTTGAGCGCCTTCTTGATCTCGGCGCTCGCCTTGCCCGCGTTTTCGAAATCGAAGCGGACGATGGGAAAGGCCAGCTGGGAGGCGCCGCTTTCGGGCGGCGTCTCCGCGGGCAGGCGCTCGGCGAGCTTCGACTCGAGCTTTTGGACCTCCTCGTTCATCGCGACGAGGAGGGAGCGGATGATGTCGGAGGCCGTGACGACGCCGACGAGCCGGCCGTCACGGTCGAGCACGGGGAAACGGCCGAAGCGGTAGCGGTTGAAGTAGCTCGTCGCGAAGGAGAGGGGCATGTCGTCCTCGAGGACGATGACCGTCCGCGTCATCGTCTCGCTCGCGGGCTCGTCGATCCGGCCCTTGTCGAGGGCCTCGATCACGTCCTGGATCGACACGAGGCCGACGAGGCGCCCCTCCGCGTCCAGGATGGGGACTCCCGTGATCCGGTTATCCCGCATCCGGTACTGGATGGCCCGCATGCTCTCGCCCGGGGAAGCCCAGATCGGCGGGGAATGCATGGCGTCGCGCACCTTGAGGCGGTAAATGAGCTCCAGGACCACCTGCGGGCTGGCGTCCGGACTGATCGGGACGGAGGGCATGCGACCAGTATGCCGTGAAAGCCGCTTCCGGGCAAGCGAGAGGGCCCGACACGCCGATACTTATGGCATGAGCAAGCACGAATGCCCGCGCGCGGCCCTCCTCGGCCTCGCCCTTTCCCTCGCCCTGCCCTCCGATCTCTTTGGCCAGTCCCCGGCCGCGGGCGCCCCCGCCGCCGGCGCCCCGGCCCCGGCCACCGCGGCGACCACGGCCGCGCCCTCCGCCCCGGAACGCTTCGCCTTCTCCTACGCGAAGGGCGACAAGTACCGCGTCCTCTCGGAGGTCGATGAGGAAGTCTACCTCGACCGCCGGCTGTCCCATCGGGCCGAGATCCTGAACCGCATCGCCTTCGAGGTGGCCGACGCGGCCGCCGACGGTTCCTGGGGCCGGCTCGAAGGGAGCTTCGTCACCTCGGAGCGGCAAAGCGGCGCCTCCGCCTTCGTGATCTCCGAGAGCTACGATTCGGCCTTCCGCCGCGACGCCCTGGGCCGCTACGAGATCGGGCCCGAATACTACATGCCCGTCGTCCGCAACGTGCCCGTCTTTCCCGCGCGGGCCCTCTCCCCCGGGGACACCTGGACGGCCCCCGGCGAGGAGCGGCACGACCTCCGCCGCGGCTTCGGCATCCCCGATCCCTACGCCATTCCCTTCGAGGCGCGCTACAGGTACGAGGGGACGGTCCTGCGCGAGGGTAAGACCCTGCGCCTTGTCACCTGCTCCTACACGATCTTCCACCAGCCCGCGGCGCCGCGCTCCTACGCGACGATCTATCCCGTCCAGATCGCCGGCTACTCCGACCAGAAAATCTACTGGGATCCCGGGATCGGCCAACCGGCGGCCTACGAGGAGCGCTTCAAACTCGTCTTCGACTGGTCCGACGGCCGGACCATCGAATACCGCGGCACCGCGAAGGCCCGGCTTCTCGAGGCCGAACTCATGGACCGCGCCTCCCTGGCCGCCGAGGTCGCCAAGGCCGTCGCCGGCATGCCCAACGTCAGCGTCGAGGCCACGACGGAAGGCGTCGCCATCCGCATCGAGGACATCCAGTTCCAGCCCGATTCGGCCCGGCTCCTCCCCGCGGAGCTCGAGAAGATCGCGCGCATCGCGGAGATCCTGAAGCGCTACCCCGGCCGCGACGTCCTCGTCGCGGGCCACACCGCGCTCGCGGGAAGCGCCGAGGGCCGGAAGATCCTCTCCGCGGAACGGGCCCGCGCCGTCGCCGAACGCCTCATCGCGGCCGGGGCGCGGAGCCCGGACCGGATCCAGGTCGCGGGCTACGGCGCCGAGCGGCCGGTCGCGGACAACGCGACCGAAGCCGGCCGCGCCCGCAACCGCCGCGTGGAGATCGTCATCCTGGAAAACTAGGCGCCGGGAGGCTGGCGCTGGGCGGCGCCGGCGGCGCGGGTGGCGGGAGGCTGCGGGCGGCTCCAGCCGGTCCGGCCGCCGCTACTCGCCGTCGAAGCTCCCCGCGCCCGCCTCGACCGCGAGATCGGCCAACGCGAGCGACAGGGCCACGACGCCGCCGAAGTTCTCGGGCTCGCTCTCGAGGAAGAGGGTTTCGAAGGTGTCGCTCGGCTGGTGGTAGTCCCGGGGCTGGGGCAGGGGCCCCGATCCCGCCGCCCGCGACACGACCGTAAAGGCGCGCAGGCGCCGATTGACGCCCTTCAACGAGCAGAAGCCCGTCATGTCGGTGCAGGCGGGAAGGGGCTCCTCCTCCAGCGCGATGCGGTAGCCGTAGGCGGCCCCGCTGCCGGCCGCGCCGCCGGCCCCGCGAGCCCCGCCCTCCGCGGGCACGAGGCAGCGTTCGATCTCCACCGCGCCGAGGTGCTCCGCCGCGCGGGCGGGAGCTAGGCGCGGGCCGCGGAGGAAGGCGACCGCCTTCCTTGCGAAATCGGGATCGCCGCTCCGGATGGCGCCCGTGAAATTGCGCTCCCCCGCCGCCGCGACGAGCTCGCCGCCGGAAACCGAGTCGAGGTTGACGAGGAGCACCCCGCGCTCGCCGAAAACCTCGAGGGCCGGCGCGAGGGCCCGCTTCGCGAACTCGAGGGAGCCGCGGAGGCCGTTCTCCTCCGATCCGGTCAACAGCACCATGAGGGCGCTGTCCTCGACCTCGCGCCTCCCGGCGCCTTCCACGATTCCTTCCTCCAGGAGCCCCTTCCCCTCGCCGGCTCCCGCGCCGGGAGCGAGGAGGAAAAAGGCGCCGAGGGCGGCGGCGACCCCGGAAAGATCGTCGTTGTAGCCTTGCTGGAAGGGCAGGTTGACCGAGGCGCCGGCGACGGCGGCCTCCACGGCGGCGACGACCAAGGCGACGAGGACCAGGGCGGCGAGCGCCTGGCCGAAGGGGCCGCCCATGAGGGCCCCGCCCGGATCGACGAAGGCCAGGACGCCCGCCGCGGCGAAGGACAGGGCGAGCGCGAGATAGGCCGCGGTCGGGATCGTGCCGATGCCGTTCTTGAGCGCCGCGAGGAGGAAGCGCGGGGGCGCTCCCTTGCCCTTTTGCGGCGACAGGCAGCGCGCCGAATCGTAGTGCGCGGCGAAGACGATGAGCCGCTTCTTCCCGCTCGCCGCGAAGCGGCGGCGCCAACGCTCGGCCGGCTCGAGACGGAGGGAGGCGCCGTCCCTCAAGACCGGCAGGGTCGACACGACGATGTCCGCGGAATCGGCGTTCGGCACGAAAAAAGAAAAGATCCCCCAGCCCTTACGGCCGGCCATGCGCCGCGAGAAGAGGAAGAGAAGGCAGAGCGCGAAGGCCGCCACGACGAAGGCCAGGGGCACCGCGCCGAGGAAGCCGAGCCGGACGCTCCGTCCGCCGGGTCCGTAGGCCGCGGCCATGCCGAGCCCGAGGCCCCAATCGAGGAGGAGGAAAACGCAGAGCAGGCTGCCGTGGAGGGCCACGTTCCAGGCGCCGCTCGACAGGTCGACGGCGAAGGATTCCAGGTCCACGCGGCCGCCGAGGGCTTCGCCGGCCAGTCGGCCCAGGACGCGGGCCGCGCGGGCCTCGTAGTGGGTGCCCGAACCGCGGTGCGGCATGTCGGCGAAGAGCCCGAAAACCGCGCGGGAAAAGCGGCGGAGCCTGGATCGCGGCTCCGGGCCGGCGGCGCGTT
>DAINBW010000093.1:0-8329 GCA_036732745.1 Spirochaetales bacterium
CGCGCCCTCCTCGAGCGCTTCGGCCTGGCCGTGGGCAAGGACGGCAGGCCCGCCTGCGACGCCGCCACGCAGGCGACCGCCGTCGCCGGCCTCTACGTCGGCGGCGACGCCGCCCGCGGCCCCGCCTCCATCATCGCCGCCGAGGCCGACGGCCGCCGCGCCGCCTACGCCATCCTGCGGAAGGCCGGCATCGAGCCGCCGGCCGACGGCTACGCGCCGCCCGAACCGCGCCGCGAACGGCTCGACGCCCGCGGCGAGCTCCTCTCTCCGCTGCCGCCCGCCGACGCCGCCTTCCTGGCGCGCGAGGCGAAGCGCTGCCTCGAGTGCGACTCGGCCTGCCTCCGCTGCGTCGAGGTCTGCCCGAACCGCGCGAACATGGCCATCCCCCGCGCGGGAGCCGCCGAGGCCGCCGGGCTCAACCAGGCCTTCCAGATCCTCCACGTCGATTACCTCTGCAACGAATGCGGCAACTGCGGCCTCTTCTGCCCCTACGAGGGCGAGCCCTTCCGCGGCAAGGCGACGCTCTTCCCGAGCCGGGCCGCCCTTGAAGCGTCGCACAACGCGGGCTTCGCGTTGGTCGAAGCGGCTTCCGGCGGCGCCGTCCTGGCCGTCCGCGACCGGGCCGAGGCCCCCGCGCGCGAACTGTCGCGCGCGGCCTTCGCCGCGGCCGCCGCCGCGGGCGAGCCCATGCCGGCGCTCGCCGCCCTGGTCGAGCGCGCCCATCCCTATCTCCTCGGAGGCAAGCGATGATCCTTTTCGAAAGCGTCAGGCTCGTGAGCTTCGAGCCGCCCTCCGTCTCCGAGCCGGGCGACCTCCTCGTCGCCGAGCCCGGCGACGGGCCGGCGGCCGGGACGATCGTCGCGACGGGCAAGGGCCTGGCCGCGAAGCACCCGGGCGCGCGGCGGATCACGGGAGCCTACCTCTCCCCCGGCCTCGTCTGCGCCCACACCCATCTCTACTCGGCGCTGGCCCGCGGGCTCATGGTCGCCATCCAGCCCTCCAAGGACTTCGCCCAGCAGCTCAAGCACCTGTGGTGGCGCCTCGACCGCGCCATCGACCCAGGCATCCTGGAAGCCAGCGCCCTGGCCGGCTGCGCCGACGCCGCGATGTGCGGCGTCACGAGCCTCGTCGACCACCACGCCGGCCCGGAGGCCATCGACGGCAGCCTCTCGGTGATCGCCGAGGCCTACGGCGAGATCGGGATCCGCGGCCTCCTCTGCTACGAGACCACCGACCGCAACGGCAAGGAGGGCGCCCGGGCGGGCGTCCGCGAGAACCTGCGCTTCGCCGCGGAGATCGACGCGGCGCGCGCCGCGTCCCCCGGAGCCAAGGCGCCCCTCGTGGACGGCCTCATCGGCGCGCACGCCGGCTTCACGGTCGGCGAAGAGACCCTCGGCGCCCTGGGGGACGCGGTCAGGTCGAGCGGGCGCGGCATCCACGTGCACCTCGGCGAGGACAAGTACGACGCCGTCGATTCCCGCCACCGCTTCGGCGCCGACCTCGTGGAGCGCTTCGACCGCGCCGGCTGCCTCGGGCCCAAGTCGATCGTGGGCCACGGCGTCTGGCTCACCGAATCCGAGGTCGAGCTCGTCGCCAAGCGGGGCGCCTTCCTGGCGCACAACGCGCGCTCGAACATGAACAACTCCGTCGGCTACAACGGCCTCCTCCACCGCCACGCCAACGTCGTGCTCGGCACGGACGGCATGAGCGCCGACATGCTCGAGGAGTTCAAGTTCGCGGCCTTCCGCCACCGCGAGTCCCAGGGTCCCTGGTGGCCCGGCGACTTCCTCAAGTGCCTGGACCGCGGCAACCGCCTGGTCGAGCGCTACCTCGGCGGCCCCGCGGGCGGCCGGTGGCCGGCGGCCCCGCCGCCTTCGGCAAGCTCGAGCCGGGCGCCGCGGCCGACCTCGTCCTCTGGGACTACGACCCGCCCACCCCGCTCGCGGGGGACAATCTCGCGGGCCATATCGCCTTCGGCCTCTCCTCCCGCTCCGTGCGGTCGGTGATGGTCAACGGAAAATTCGTCGTCGAGGACCGCAAGCCGGCCTTCGACGCCGCCTCGATCGCGGCCAAGGCCCGCGCGGAGGCCGCGCGCCTCTGGAAACGCATGGAAGACAGGAGCTAGACGTGACGAACAAGGAAATTCTCGAGAAGGCCAAGCGCTATCGCGACTACACCGCGGAGAACCTCTCCAAGATGATCCAGGTCCCCGGCTTCAGCTGCACGGAGAAGGAGCGGGTCCTCCTCCTCAAGAAGATGTGCGAAGAGGCCGGCATGGAGGACATCCGCATCGACGGCCTCGGCTCCCTCCTCGGCCGCGTCGGCCACGGCAAGAAGAAGCTCGTTTTCGACGCGCACATCGACACCGTCGGCGTCGGCGACCCCGCGCAGTGGAAGACCCCGCCCCACTCCGGCCTCGTCAAGGACGGCCTCGTCCACGGCCGCGGCGCCTCCGACCAGCTCGGCGGCGCGGCCTCGATGATCACGGCGGCGCGCATGCTCAAGGAATCCGGCTACGACGGCGAGTACTCCGTGTGGTTCGCCTTCACCACGATCGAGGAGGACTGCGACGGCCTCTGCTGGAAGTACCTCATCGAGGAGGAGAAGTTCGTCCCCGACTTCGTCGTCTCCACCGAGCCCACGAGCTGCCGCCTCTACCGCGGCCACCGCGGCCGCATGGAGATCCAGATCGAGATCAGGGGCGTCTCCTGCCACGGCTCCGCGCCCGAGCGCGGCGAGAGCGCGGCCTACAAGGCGGCGCGCGCGGCCCTCGCCATCGAGAAGCTCAACGCGGAGCTCCAGCCGGACGACGACAAGTTCCTCGGCAAGGGCACGATCACCGTCTCCCAGATCAAGGTCCACGGGCCGTCCCAGTGCGCGGTGCCCGACCAGGCCATGCTCTACTGCGACCGGCGCCTGACCTGGGGCGAGGACGACAAGCTCGCCATCGCCCAGGTGGAGAAGGCGCTGGCCGCCGCCGGCGTGGACAAGTTCAAGGTCTTCATGCCCGAGTACGCCCAGCCCGCCTACACGGGCCTCCTCTACAAGCAGGAGCTCTACTTCCCCACCTGGAAGATCCCGAACGACCACTTCCTCGTCCGCTCCGGCGTGGACGGCTACAAGGGCCTCTACGGCGCCGAGCCCACGGTGGACAAGTGGACCTTCTCCACGAACTGCGTCGCGATCTGCGGACGCCACAAGATCCCCTGCATCGGCTTCGGCCCCGGCGACGAGTCCCAGGCCCACGCTCCCAACGAGATCAACCGGATCGACGACCTCGAGAAGTGCGCCGCCTTCTACGCCTCCCTCCCCTTCGCCATGGAGGCGAGGGCATGAAGTGGCTCTATCGGTGCCCGAGCTGCGGCGCCGAGTACGCGATCGAGCCCGGCCGCTACCTCTGCGACCGGTGCTCGTCGCGCAACGCGCCGGGGATGCCGCTCGGCGGCGTCCTCGAGTGCGCCTGGACGGACGGCGATCCGGAGCCGGGCTCCGTCCCCCTGCCCGTGGAGCGCGGGTGGTTCGCGCCCCTCCCCGTCGGCGACACGCCCCTCTGGGCGCCCGGGCGCCTGCGCGCCGAGCTCGGCTTCCCCGGGCTCTGGCTCAAGGACGACACCTGCGAACCCTCGGGCTCCTACAAGGACCGCGCCAGCCATCTCGTCGCGGCCTTCGCGCGCAAGCACGGCCTCAAGGAGATCGCCCTCGCCTCCACCGGCAACGCGGCCTCCAGCATGGCCTGCGTGGGCGCCGCGGCGGGGATCAAGGTGACCGTCTTCGTGCCGAAGGCGGCGCCCGTCGCCAAGCGGGTGCAGGTGCTCCAGTACGGGGCCGAGCTCCGCGAGATCGACGGGACCTACGACCTGGCCTTCGACACCTCGCTCGACTACAGCGCCAAGACCGGCGTCCTCTCCAGGAATACGGCCTACAATCCCCTCACGATCGAGGGGAAGAAGACCGCCTCCTTCGAGATCCTGCGCGACCTCAGGAAGGCGAGCGGCGACCCGAAGGCCGCGCCCGACCACGTCTTCGTGCCGACCGGCGACGGCGTCATCGTCGCCGGCGTGATCCGCGGCTTCGAGGACCTCGTGAAGATGGGCGAACTCGACCGCGTGCCGACGGTCTGGGCGGCGCAGGCGGAGGGCTCGAGCGCGATCGCGCGGGCCCTCGAGTCGGGGAAGTGGGACTTCCGGCCGTCGGACACCCTCGCCGACTCGATCTCCGTCGACGCGCCGCGGAACGGCGTCCACGCGCTCGCGAAGCTGAAGGCCCACGGCGGCCGCGGGATCATCGTCTCCGACGGGGAGATCCTGGCGGCGCAGCGCCTCGGCTCCTCCCGCGCGGGGCTCTTCGCCGAGCCTTCCTCGGCCTGCGCCCTGGCGGGCTTCCTCAAGGCGAGCGGCGGAATCGGCAAGGACGAGACCGTCGTCGTCATGCTGACCGGATCCGGCCTCAAGGACGTGCGGAACGCCGCGCGCGCCGTGGGGGCGGCCTACTGACCCGAAGGAGGCTGGCCGACGCGCGTCGCGCGGGGCCCGCCGGAATCCCGAATCAACGCGCGATGCGCGAACCAGGAGCGAGCCATGATCGATCTCAAGATAAACGAAGCCCAGCGGAAGCGGAACATCGAGCGCTGCAAGGAGAAGGGGATAATCCTCCCGACCTACGCGCAGATGCGCGATCCCGCCAAGATCCCCGAGTCCGTCAAGAAGGAACTTTCCGGCATCGGCCTCTGGGACACGCACAGCCGCAACCTCTTCCGCGTCAACTGGCACAACGAGGCCAAGGAGAGGGGCGGCGGCTTCGGCGGCGTCAACTACATCGAGCTGCCGCGCTCCGTCACCGGCACGAAGGCGCGCATCGTCGGCCTCTCCGGCAAATGGTTCCCGACCGGCGCCCACAAGGTCGGCGCGGCCCTCTCCTGCCTCCTCCCCGAGCTCGTGACCGGCCGCTTCGATCCCACCACGAAGAAGGCCGTCTGGCCCTCCACCGGCAACTACTGCCGCGGCGGCGCCTACATCTCCCGCCTCCTCTCCTGCCCCTCCATCGCCATCCTCCCCGCGGGCATGTCCAAGGAGCGCTTTGAGTGGCTGAAGACGATGGCCGAGGAGGTCATCGCGACGCCGGGCTGCGAGTCCAACGTCAAGGAGATCTTCGACAAGTGCATCGAGCTCGAGCGCACGAGGCCCGACGCGGTGATCTTCAACCAGTTCGACCAGCTCCCCAACCACCTCTGGCACTACGCCGTCACCGGCCCCGCGATGGAGGAGGTCTTCAACAAGATCAAGGGACCGAAGTCCCAGGTCGGCGGCGCGGTCCTCTCCTCCGGCTCCGCGGGCACGCTCGGCTCCGGCTCCTACCTCCGCGAAACCTTCCCCGGCGCGCGCGTCGCCGTCGCCGAGGCCCTCCAGTGCCCCACCATCCTCGAGAACGGCTTCGGCGACCACCGCATCGAAGGCATCGGCGACAAGCACATCCCCTGGATCCACAACCTCCGCGAGACCGACGCGGCCGTCGGCGTGGACGACGAGCTCCCGATGCGCCTCATCCGCCTCTTCAACGAGCCCGCGGGCCGCGCGGTCCTGGCCGAGAACGGCGTCCCGAAGGAGGTCCTGGACCGCCTGGACTGGATCGGCATCTCCGGCGTGGGCAACATGCTCGGCGCCATCAAGTTCGCCAAGTACTACGAGCTCGGCGAGGACGACGTGGTCTTCACGATGTTCACCGACTCCATGGCGATGTACGGCAGCCGCATGACCGAACTCGAGGAGGCCCGCGGCAAGTACGACCAGCGCCAGGCCGACCGCGACTACGACATGCTCCAGGGCATTTCCGTCGACCACGTCCTCGAGCTGTCGCAGGTGGACAAGCGCCGCGTGCACCAGCTCAAGTATTTCACCTGGGTCGAGCAGCTCGGCAAGGACGTCGCGGAGCTCCGCGCCCAGTGGGACGACTACCGCGGCTACTGGGGCGGCCTCCGCTCCGAGCTCGGCGCCCTCGACGGCATGATCGAGGACTTCAACCGGGAGGTCCTGCGGTGATCCTCCTCAAGGATTGCCTCCGCGTCGTCCGGCCCGGCGGGGCCGACCTCGCGGGGGTCGACGTCCTCGTCGAGAAGAACCGCATAACGCGGATCGCGAAGGGCGTCAAGGCGCCGGAGGGCGCCGAGACGATCGACGCCTCGGGCCTCGTCGTGGCGCCGGGACTCGTCAACACGCACCACCACTTCTACCAGACCCTCACGCGCAACGTGCCGGCCGTCCAGGACGCGAAGCTCTTCGACTGGCTCGTCTACCTCTACGAGGTCTGGAAGGGCGTCGACGAGGAGGCCGTGTACTGGTCGAGCATGCTCGCGATGGCCGAACTCGCCAAGACCGGCTGCACGCTCTCCACCGACCACCACTACCTCTACCCGCGCGGCTTCAAGGACGACATCCCGCGGCTCCAGTTCGAGGCGGCCGCGAAGATCGGCCTCCGCTTCGCGCCGACCCGCGGTTCCATGTCCCGCTCCCGCAAGGACGGCGGCCTCCCGCCGGACTCGGTCGTCCAGGACGAGGACTACATCCTGGCGCACTGCGAGGAGACGATCCGCAAGTTCCACGACCCGGCCGAGGACGCGATGCGCAAGGTCGCCCTGGCGCCCTGCTCGCCCTTCTCCGTCTCCGAGAAGTCGATGCGGGACGCGGCCGAGCTCGCGCGGCGCCACAAGGTGCGGCTGCACACGCACCTCGCCGAGACCAAGGACGAGGACGACTTCTGCGTGAAGACCCTCGGCCGCCGGCCCCTCAAGGTGATGGAGGACTGCGGCTTCGTCGGTCCCGACGTCTGGTACGCCCACGGCATCTTCTTCAACGACGAGGAGCTCGACCTCCTCGCCCGCACGAAAACCGGCGTCGCCCACTGTCCCTCCTCGAACATGCGCCTCGGCTCCGGCATCTGCAGGGTGCGCGAGATGCTCGACCGGGGCATCCCCGTCGGCCTCGCCGTCGACGGCTCCGCCTCCAACGACAGCTCCGACATGCTGGGCGAGGCCAGGCAGGCCCTCCTCCTCCAGCGCGTGCGCTACGGCTCCGCCGGCATCACCGCCAAGGAAGTCTGGGGCATCGCCACCGAAGGCGGCGCCAAGGTCCTGGGCTACGACAAGGTCGGCCGCGTGGAGGAAGGCTGGATCGCCGACCTCGCGCTCTTCGACGTCATGAAGATGGAGTACGCGGGCGCCCTCTCCGACCCCTCCGCCGCCCTCCTCTTTTCCGGCTACGACCACGGCGCCAAGCACGTCATCGCGAACGGCGAGTTCATCGTCAAGGACCGGCGCCTCGTCGGCGCCGACGAGGAGGAGATCAGGCGGAACGCGGACCTCGCGTCCCGGCGCCTCCTTGAAAAGGCAGGAGTGTCCTAAGTGCCGACACGCGACTACCTGAGGCCGGCCTCCGTCGACGAGGCCCTGGCCGCCCGGGCCGCGAAGCCCGAGGCCGCCTTCATCGCGGGAGGAACCTTCCTCCTGTCGAGCGACCGACCAACCGCTCCCCGGCTCTACGTGGACGTCGGACGGCTCCTGGGCGCCAAGATCGAACGCCGCGGGGAGGAGCTCGTCCTCGGCGCCGGCGCGACCTTCCAGGATCTGGTCGACTCTCCGGCCCTCCCCGCCGCGCTCAAGGCGGCGGCGGCCACGATGGCCAACCGCAACGTGCGCAACCGCGCGACCGTCGGCGGCAACCTCGGCGCGGGCAAGTCCTGCTCGAGCCTCATCCCGATCCTCCTCGCCCTGGAGGCCCGCGTCGTCTGCGCCGAAAGGCCGGGCGCCGCGCGCCTGTCCCTGCCCCTGGCCGCCTGGCTGGAGCGCCCGGCCGGGCTCCTCCTCGAGGTCATCGTCCCCGTGGAGTCCGGCCGCCGCGCGGCCTTCACGCGCTGGTCGCGGAGCGCCTGCGACCTCTCGGTGCTGACCGCCGCGGCGTCGTACCGCCTGGACGGCCACGGCTCCATCCGCGGGCTCGCGGTGGCGGCGGGCGGCCTCGGGCCCCGCGCCCGCCGCTTCCCCGAGATCGAGCGCCTCTTCGAGGGCGGTGCCCTCCCCCCGCGCGAGGAGATCGAGGCGCTCGTCGCGCCCCTCCTCTCGCCGATCGACGACCACCGCGGCGGCGCCGCCTTCAAGCGGCTTCGCGGAGCCGCCCTCGTCGCCGACGCCATCCTTACCGCGGAGGAACCGGCATGACGGTCAACTTCAAGCTCAACGGCCGCGCCGTCGCGTGGGAAGCCTCGCCCGGCGAAAGCCTCAAGGCCCTCCTCCACCGCCGCGGCGTGATCTCGGTCCGCGACGGCTGCGACGACGAGGGCT
>DAINBW010000094.1:0-8329 GCA_036732745.1 Spirochaetales bacterium
CCGGATCCATCCGGCCCGGCCACCCCGCCCGCCCCGCACCGCGCCCTTCAGGACAGTCCGGTCAGGGCCTGGATGTACTGGAGCCGGAGGTAGGCGGAGGGATCGCGCGACTTCCACTGGGCCAGCCGGCCCTTCAGGGACGTTATGCTCTCGATGTGCTTCGAGCCGAGCCAGTCGTCCATCGCGCGGTTGATCTCGCCGATGACGCCGAAGCCCCGCTTGTAGAGCGCCGAGCAGAGCTGCACGGCGGAGGCTCCCGCCGCGACCAGCTTGAGCGCGGCCTCCGCGTCGTGGACCCCCGTGGAGGCGGCCAGGTCGCAGGACACGCGGTCCGCCAGGAGGGCGATCCAGCGGAGGCTCTCGTGGTACTCGACGCCGGTGCTGCGCGCGGGGCCCGGCTTGATCGCCAGGTTGCCCAGGTCCACGTCCAGGCGGTAGAAGCGGTTGAAGAAGACGAGGCCGTTCGCGCCGAGCCGGGAGAGCTCGGCCGCCATCGCCGGCAGGCTCGAGAAGTAGGGCCCGAGCTTCACGGCCAGGGGCAGCTTCGTCGCCGCGCGCGCCTCGCGGAAGGCGCCGAGGAGCCGCTCCTCGACCGCCTCGCCGAGCTCCTCCGTGGAGGCGGGCATGAAGCCCATGTTGAGCTCCAGGGCGTCGGCGCCCGCCGCCTCGATGCGGCCGGCGAAGTCCGCCCAGCGGCCGGCGCCGCGGCAATTGAGGCTCGCGATGACGGGGATGCCCGCCTCCTTCGCCTCGGTGACGAGGCGGAGGTACTCGCGGGCGCCCTCGTCGCCTCCGGCGCCCCGCAGGAAGTCCCAGGCCTCGGGATGGGCGCTTTCGGTCAAGGCCGCCTCGGCCCCGGCCAGCTCGGCGTCCAGCTGTTCCTCGAACAGCGACTTGAGGACGACGGCGCCGGCCCCGGCGGCGGCGGCCTTTCGCACGCCCTCGACCGTCGAGGTCAGGCCCGAAGAGGCGACAATGAGGGGATTCTTGAGCTTCAAACCGAGATAGCAGGTGGAGAGATCGGCCATGGGTACTCCTTGCTGGTGAGCGCGGCTCTCCCCAATAATCTAAGGCGGCCGCGGCGCGGAAGCAAGGAAGGAAAACGGCGAGGCGGTTGCGCGGGACCCGGCACCCCGGCACCCCGGGCGCCGCGGTGACCCTGCGTCCCGCTGACCTCGGGCGGCAAGGCGGCCGCGCGGGCCTCGGACGGCGGCGCGGGTCGGCGGCGCGACGCGGCCCGCCCCCCCGCCCCCCGCCCGCAAAAACCGCGCTCAGCTCCCCGCTGCCGCCGTGGAGAAACCGATCTTCGCCGTCGGCAAGACCTCGAGCCGCTTCGAATCGCGCCAGGTCTTGTTCTGGTCGGCGACGCGCGCTTCCCCGCCGCCGCCCGGGACCGAGTGCGCGTCCGCCGCCACGACGACCCGGTAGCCCTCGTAGACGGCCGCGTTGACGGTCGCCGCGACGCAACCGTCGCTCGACAGGCCGCAAAACACGAGCCGGCCCACGCCGGCGCCGTCCAGGAGCTTTCCGAGCTCGGTGCCGTCGAAGGCGCTCCGCGACTCCTTCACCACCTTGAGGTGCGTCGGCGCGGGCGCGAGGGGCCGCGCGACCTCGAAGCCGGGATCGCCGGCCCGGATCGAGGAGTCGGTGGTGTAGACCCAGACGACGGGGGCTCCCGCGGCCTCCGCGGCCGCGACGAGGCGCTGGACCATGCCCATCATCTCGGATTGCCGCGTCACCGGCATGAAGGCCTCTTGGATGTCCAAGACGACGAGGGCGCTCCCCTTCATCGCCTCCCATTTCACCGCCTTGATCGCCGCCGCGCGTCCCCGTCCCCCCTGCCCTTCCGAGCAGGAGGGGAAGAAGACCCCGGCGAGGCCCAAGGCCAGGCCGAGGCCCAGGAGCGTCCTTCCGATGCCCTTCGACATTTCACGCCTCCCATCGGGCCCCTTGTCCGCGAAGGGGCCGCCAATGCCCTCGTTCTAGCGCGAAGCGCAGACGCGGGGAAGTGCCATGTTCATGCGGGGCTCCGCCCGCCCCGGGCCTCAGGCGGCCAGGGCGCGGCGCGCGAAGTCGACGATGGCGGCGATGAGTGCCTCCTCGTCCAGGGGCGCCTCCTCCCCGATGCCGAGGAAGATGTGGAGCCGGTCGCGGAAATAGTCCGAGGCGAAGGAGAACTGGAAGAGGAGCAGCATGTTGTCGAGGCAGAAGGCGGCCGCGCCCGGGTCGATGTCGCCGCGCACCTCGCCGCGCCGGACGGCGGCGTCCAGGGCCTTGCGGTAGAGCTCGGCGGTCACCGTCTCGAGGCTGCCGGACAGCCGGGAGGAGAGATGCCGGAGGCCCTGCGTCGTCGCGTCGAGGTAAACGAGGTTGAGCTCGGGATTCGAGCGCGCGTAGTCCCGGGCCTTGCGGACAAGGGCGCCGTAGGTCTCGAAGAAGGGCGCCTCCGGGTCGACGTCGCCCAGGGCCTCGACGAGGAGGCTGTGCCCCATCTCGACGACGGTGAGGAAAAGGTCGTCCTTGGAGGGGAAGTAGCTGTAGAGGGCGCCGATGGAGACCCCGGCCTTGCGGGCCAGGTCATTGATGCTCGTGCCGTTGAAGCCCTTCGCGGCGAAGGCCTCGACGGCGACGGCGAGGAGGGCCTCGCGCCGCGGGGCGTCCACCTTTTCGAAGGTGTCGGTGTGGAAGCGGCGGGGCTTGCCGCCGCGCTTTTCGCTCGTTTTCACCCTCCGATCGTAGGTTCCGGGACGGGCCGGGGTCAAGGGGAGGCTCCGCCGCCGGCCTTCCGGGGAAGAGCGGCCGCCCCAGGCCGGGGCGGCCGCTACGGGCCCGCGGCATCAGGCCCGGGCCCGCGGTCTTCGGCCTAGGCCCGGGCCTCCGCGTAATAGCCCGCGAACTTGCCCCGCTTGAGCGCCGCCCCGAGGAGGCCGCCGACGAACTTGAGCGCCGGCCGCGAGACCTTGAGGTCGATGAGCTCCACGAGGTTGCCGTCGGGATCCTTGAGGAAGACCCAGTCCACGTCGCCCGTCTTGGCGGGGGGCGCCACGAACTCGACGCCCTCCGCCTTGAGCGACTCGTACCAGCGCGGCAGCCCGGAGACGTTGAGCGCCACATGGGTGAAGCCCGGGGCGTTCCAGACGGGCGCGCCGCCGGAGGCCTTGGGGCTGAACTCGAAGATCTCGAGGACGGAGCCGCCCGGCGCCCGCAGGAATCCGAGGCGCACCCGCGCGCCCTCGACCTTGTAGAGGGGGAAGAGCCGCCTCGTGGCCTCGGGCTCCAGGATCTCCTCGGAGACGAGGAGGAAGCCGAATTTCCCATGGTACCAGCGCACCGCCGCCTCGAAGTCGGAGACGGTGAGTCCGGCGTGGCAGACTGATTTCACCTTCACGGCGTCCTCCTATTTCGCATAACTTCCGACGAGCACCATGTACTCGCCGACGGCGGCGCCGAATTCCGGCGCCCCCTTCATGATGATCCGGCCCGCCTTCGTCGCCTCGACCATGTCGTCGAGCTCGAGGAGGATCCCGAGGGCGCTCCTCGGCGAGTCGAAGCTCATCGTGAAGAAGGGCTTGGAGCGCTCGTAGACGCCGCGGGCCGCGCGGCTGTTGCCGGCCTTCAGGCGCAGGTAGGCTGACAGCTCGGGCCGGCCCTCCACCGTCCAGGCGTAGACCCGGTCGGGGCTGGACTTGACCCATTTCGACACCGCCGGGTGGCCGGCCTTGTTGAGCTGGCTGATGCCCGAGGAGAGGAGATAGAAGTACATCTTGGCGATCAGCGCCTGCTCCTCCGCGTCGTCCGGAGGCGTCTTGGCGCCGAGCGCGGCCGCCATCGCGAGCAGGGCCTTGAAGGTCGCCACGAGGAGTCCGGGATTCCTGAGGCCGCCCTTGATCTTGGGCAGCTTCTTCGACTTGCCGGAAAAGAAGCCGTTGAGCGCCGCCAGGGAGCCGAACTCGAGTTCGAGGTCCGGCGCCTCGTGGAGGCCCTTCACGAAGCGGAGCCGGCCCTCCTCGACGTGGAAATGCGTGCCGGCCTTGTCGGCGCCGGAGTCGGCGCCGGTCGCGTCCAGCTTGGCGGCGACCTGGACCACGCCGCTCTTGCCGGCGAAACCCTTGCCGACCCCCGGCTTCTCCTCGGCCAGGACCTTGAGGAGGGGGAGCGCCGAATTGAGGAAGATGCGCGACGCGTAGAGTTCATCCGCCGTCATGGCTAGACCTCGTCGTCCCAGTTCTCGTCCGCCTCGAAATCCCTGCCCATCATCTCGCGCACCGCCGCGGCTATGCCGTTCTCGTCGATGCCGTAATGGGCCAGGAGGTCCTCGTGAAGGCCGATGATGGAGAAGCAGTCCGGCACGCCCAGGCGCCGGAAGGTGAAGGACTTGCCCGTACCCGCCGCGACCTCCGCGACGGCGCTCCCGAGGCCGCCGATCGTCGTGTGGTCCTCGACCGTGATGACGCGGCGCGTCTCCTTGACGGCGCGCTCGATCGCCTCGGCGTCGATGGGCTTGATCGTGTGCATGTTGAGGACGCGCACCTTGAGGCCGTCCGCCTTCTCCAGGATCCTGGCCGCCTCCACCGCGCGCCACACGGTGGCGCCGCAGGCGATGATCGTGAGATCCGTACCCTCGCGCATCGTCACCGCCTTGCCGAGCTCGAAGCCGTAGTCGGGGCGGTCGTACACCGTCTGGTCGAAGCCGCGGTTGATGCGGATGTACACCGGGCCCTTGCGGTCGTAAGCCGCGCGGACGGCGTGCGCCGTCTCCACGCCGTCGGCGGGCACGATCACGGTCATGTTCGCCATGGAGCGCATGATCGCGATGTCCTCGGTGCAGTGGTGGGTGGAGCCCGCCTGGCCGAAGGAAAGCCCCGCGTGGGTCGCGATCATCTTGACGTCCAGGTTCTGGTAGCAGATGTCGGTGTGGACCTGGTCGAGGGCGCGCATCGAGGTGAAGACCGCGAAGGTGGAGACGTAGGGCACGAGGCCGGCCTTGGCCATGCCGGCCGCCATGCCGAACATGTTCTGCTCGGCGATGCCCACGTTGAAGAAGCGCTCCGGGAACTTCTCGCCGAACATGCCGATCTTCGTGGACTTGGCGAGGTCGGCGGAGAGGCCGACGATCTCCTTGTGCTCCTCGCCGAGATCGCACAGGGTCTTGCCGTAGATCTCGGCGGTCGACATCTTGGTCGCGTCGAGCATCGTAAAGGTCATGCCGCTCATTTCACGCCTCCTTTCGCGCCGGCCGCGGGGCCTGCGGGTGCCGCGCCGGCCGCGCCGGCGGCGCCGGCCAGCCGGGCGTCGCGGTAGCGGGCCAGGCTGTCCTTCGCCTTCGCCGTCTTCTCCGCGTCAAAGCCGCCGTAGTGCCACTTGTAGTCGCCGGCGATGAAGTCGATGCCGCAGCCCTTCACCGTGTCCGCGATGACGACGACCGGCTTGTCCTTGGCCGCGAGCGCGCGGTCAAAGGCGGCCGCGAGCGAGTCGAAGTCGTGGCCGTCGCACTCGACGACCTCGAAGCCGAAGGCGCGCCACTTGTCGGCGAAGGGCTCCAGGGCCATCACCTCCTCGGTCGGGCCGTCGATCATGCAGCGGTTCCGGTCCACGATCGTCACCAGGTTCGTCGCCTTGAAGTGGGCGGCGGCCATCGCGGACTCCCAGACCGCGCCCTCGTCGCACTCGCCGTCGCCGAGGAGGACGTAGGTCTTCCAGGACTCGCCCTTGAGCCGGGCGGCGACCGCCATGCCCAGGCCTATCGCCAGGCCGTGGCCGAGCGAGCCCGTGGAGGCCTCGACGCCCGTCACCTTCTTCGAATCGAGGTGCATCCCGAGGGGGCTCCCCGTGTGGTTGTAGTCCTTGAGGAGCTCCTTGTCGAAGTAGCCGAGGTCCGCGAGGACCGGCGCGTAGCCGACCCCGATGTGCCCCTTGGAGAGGATGAAGCGGTCGCGGTCGGGCATCGCGGGCTTCTTCGGATCGATCTTCAGGTACTTGTGGTGGAGGATCGTCAGGATATCCATCGCGGACATCGAGCCGCCGATGTGGCCGGAGCCCGCCCAGACGACCGTGTCGACGGAGAGGGACCTGAGCTCGTGCGCCTTTTCCTCGAGGCGGCGCTTCTCTTCGCTCGCGAGCGGCATGACTACCTTCCCTTCCGGGCCGAAAGCGGCCCGTCTTTCTTGAGCGCGGCGAAGGCCTCGTCGGCCACCTCGAGGGTGAAGGCGATGTCCTCGTCCGTGATCGCGGTGTTGATGAAGAGGTTGTGGTGGTTCGTGAAGTAGACGCCCCGGCGGACGCACTCCGCGACCCAGGCCTGGTGGTGGTCGAAGTCCGGGTCGTCCGTTATGCGCATGAACCACATCGCGCTCTCGCCGGAGACCTTGAGGGTAAAGCCGTGGCGCTTCCCCGCCGCGACGAGGCCGTCGGTGAGCTTCTTCCCCTTTTCGGCGCAGATCCTCGCGGCGTCGATCTGCCGCATCTTGCCGACGCAGGCTATCGCGGCGGCGATCGGCGCGGCGGAGAGCCAGTAGGAGCCCGTGTACATCACGGAGCCGGCGGCCTCGCGCAGCCACTCCTTGCCGCAGACCGCGGAGATGTTCCAGCCGTTCGCCAGGGCCTTGCAGAAGCACTCGAGGTCGGCCTCGAAGCCGTAGTGCGCGTCGGAGCCGCGGGTGTCCAGGCGGAAGCCGCAGCGCACGTCGTCGATCGCCAGGACCACGCCCTCGCGCGTGCAGAGCTCGCGGACCTTCTTCCAGTAGCCTTCGGGCGGCAGGCGGTTGTCGTCGAAGACGGGGTGGTAATAAGGCGTGGACATGAAGCAGGCGATCTGGCCCTTGTGCTCCGCGAAGAGCCTTTCCAAGGCCTCGTAGTCGCCGAAGTCGACGTAGAGGTTGTTCGCCACGTCCTCCGGCGTGACGCCCGGATGCCCCGCCTTCTGGGTCCAGGGCGCGACGCCGTGGTAGCCGCCCTTCGTCAGGACCACCTTCTTCCGCCCCGTCGCGGCGCGGGCGATCATCAGGGAGAACATCGTCGTGTCGCCGCCGTTCTTCGCGAAGAAGGCCCAGTCCGCCATGTCGACCGTGTCGACCATGAGCTCGGCCAGGTCGACCATCTTCGTCGTCGGGAAGGACACGCAGTTGCCGTCCTTGAGCTGGGCCAGGGCGGCCGCGTCCACGTCGGGATCGTTGTAGCCGAGGATGTTCGGCCCGTAGGCGCACATGTAGTCGATGAAGCGGTTCCCGTCCAGGTCCCAGAAGTAGGCGCCCTGGGCGCGGGAGGAGAAGAGCGGGTAGGCCTCGACCGGCATGAAACAACCCTCGGCGGGGCCGAGGTGGCCGTAGACGCCGCCGGGGATCACCTTGGCGGCGCGGGAGAAGAGCTCGCGGCTCTTCGGGTAGCTGTAGGTCTTCACGGCTCCTCCTCTAGCTCAGGTAGCGGGGCACGAGGCCCAGCACCTTGTTCATGTGGTCGATGAGCGGGGTATAGCCGCCCAGCGCGAGATCCCCGGCGCCGATCGCCGCGTAGGAGCTCATCTCGCCGCGGATCATCGCGCCGGCCTTGTCCAGGCTCGCGAAAACCATCCGGGCGCGCACGCCCGCCGCCTCGCCCTTCCGCGTCTCGAGCCGGCCGCCCTTGGCCAGCACCGTCACCGCGGGCCCTCCCCGCGCCGCGACCAGGACGCCGCCGTCGGCCATCCGCGCCGCGTTGAGCCGCCCGTCGGGGTCGTGGTTCGCTATCTCGGACAAGGCGTAGAAGGCCGTGTGGAGGGAGAGCTCGGCGTTCGCCGCCCGGTACTTCGCGTCCTTGAGGAGCTCGGGTCTGGCCCGCAGATAGTGCGTCAGCCGGTCCGTGAGCGTCGTGAAGGGCCCCTTGAGGTAGCCGATCTTCGTGAGTCCCTTGATCGGGATCGGGTTGCCCGTCCCGGCGAACATCGCGTTGAGCTTCCCCGCGTCGGGGAACCAGAGATTGATCGTCGCCCCGCCGCCGCCGGGCAAGAACTCGATCTTGCCGCCGCCGACGGCCAGCCGGGCCTTGCCGACCCCGCCCACCGTGAATTGGATGACCTCGCGCCTGCCCTCCGCGATCTTCCGCGTCGCCTCGTCGTGGGCCGGCAGCCCCTCGAGGGTGCGGAGCACCGCGAACAGGTTGACGCGCGCCATCGTCGCCTGATCGACCATGCGTGCCTCCTTCAGGTATCTGTCCCGCGCGCGCTCCCCAAGCCTGCCGCAAGGAAGGCACCGAATAGAGCGAGCGCTCGCTCGTATCCCAATAAGACTACATGGTTTCAGGAAACACGCAACAGAAATTCGTCAGTATTTGGGGCGCGTCGGGCCGGCGGCGCCAC
>DAINBW010000095.1:0-8278 GCA_036732745.1 Spirochaetales bacterium
CGTTGCCGACGGCGAGGATCACGGCCAGGAGGAGGATGAAGATCAGCTTGGTGCCGGCGACCCAGTTGACCAGGTAGCCGACGAAATCCTTGGCCTCGGGATCGTCCTTGAGCTTTTCATAGGCCGCGAAGGCGCCGACGCCGTTGCCGCGGAGCGAGCTCGGCCGGAAGTACAGGATGCAGATGTTCGCGCTTTCGAGCAGGATGAAGGCGATGATGGCGATGGTAAGAAAGTCCATGGGTCGCTTCCTTTGGCTTTGGCAGTGTGATCGCGGACCGCTTGGAGGCGGGCGCCGTTCTCGGGTGGTTTCCGGACGTTGATGGGATGGTATAAGTAAAAATTACCTAAGTCAATTGTCCGTCGGCGCACATGACCCGCTCCGAGGCGCAACCCCGTCCCCCCTTCTCGCGTCCGGCGCTTTTCGCTACCATGGCTTCCGCGCATCCCGCCCGAGGAGGTTTTAGTGGCCGTTCTCTCGATCCAGTCGCACGTCGCCTTCGGGCATGTCGGGAACCGCTCGGCGGTCTTTCCCCTCGAGCTCCTCGGCTTCGAGGTCTGGCCCGTCAATACCGTGCAGTTCTCGAACCACACCGGCTACGGATCCTGGACGGGAGAGGTCTTCCCGGCCCGGCATATCGAGGAAATCTGGCGCGGGATGAAGGAGCGGGGCGCCGCCGCGGCCTGCGAGGCGGTCCTCTCCGGCTATCTCGGCGATCCCGGCGTCGGGCAGGCCATACTCGCCGCGGTGAGCGACGTCAAGGCCGGCAATCCCCGCGCCCTCTATTGCTGCGATCCCGTGATGGGCGACTATGGTCCCGGTTTCTACGTGAAGCCCGGCATCCTCGAATTCATGCGCGGGAAGGCCCTTCCGGCCGCCGACATCATCACGCCGAACCAGTTCGAGGCCGAGGCCCTGACGGAAACGGCCATCGTCTCCGTGGAGGACGCCAAGGCCGCGGCGCGCGCCCTCCACGCCATGGGGCCCCGCATCGTCCTCATCACGAGCTTCAAGCCCGCGGAGGGCGAAGCCGGCCTCGTCTCCTTCTTCCTTTCGGCCGAAGGCTCCTTCTTCCTGCTCGATACGCCCGAATTGCCCTTGCGCCCGGCCCCGAACGGCGCCGGCGACCTTACCGCGGCCCTCTACCTGGCGCGCTACCTGGCCGCGGCCGGGTCGAGCCTGCCCCCGGTCGAGGCGCTCGAACTGATGGCCGACTCGGTCTTCGCCGTCATCGAGGCGACCAAGGCGAGGGGCTCCCGGGAGCTGTGCATCGTCGCGAGCCGCGACGAGATCCTTTCACCCCGCCGCCGCTTCCGCGCCCGCGCCGTGTAGTCCCGCGCCTACGCCGTGTGGCCCCGCGCCCGCGCGGCGCGCCTAGTTCCCGAGGGGCGGCCGGGGCACGAGGCCGGCCGCCGGAGGCACCTGGTACCCGGGCGGCAGATCGGACAAGGCTCCGGGCCGGAGGGGCTGGTTCTTGCCGAGGAATCCTATGCCCTTGACCTGACCGCGCAGGATGAGCCTGTCGCCTTCGCGCCAAAGCCGACAGTCGTATTCGGCGCCGGTCGACGGATCGACGAGACGGCCCCGCCATTCCTTGCCCGCGGGCAGGAGTCCGTACACGAAATCAAGGCCGCAGAGGGGCGGGGCGCCGGGAAGCTTGTCGGCGCGGCGCAGGCCGCTTTCGGTCGTGTCGACGACGCTGCCCGTCGCCTCGTCGTAGACGGCCAGGATCCGGCCGTAGAGGCGCTCCCCGTGGCGGTAGAAGAGGACCATCGAGATGGGCGTGCCGTTCCGGTCGTCGATGGTTTGCCAGAGGCCGAGGATCTCCTCCTCCGCATGGAGGGGCGCGCGGGAAAAGCCGAGAGCCAAGGCCATCGCCAGCGCGATCGCCGGCGCCGTTGAGGCTCGTTTGGTCATGACGCCTCCTACCCGGAAAGCATACGGTCATTTCCGGACGGCGTAAAGGCGGAGGAAAAAGCGGCGCCGCTTCCGCGCCCCGGGGGCGGCGAAAGCGGCGCTGGTTTGATGGGAGGCGGCGGCCCCCGCGCCTCGAGCGCGGCGACCGCTCGGGGGGAGCCTTACTTTCCCTTCGGGATGGCGGGCTTGAAGCCGTTCGGGTCGGGGAGCTGATAGCCGGCGGGAAGCTCGGCGGGGGTCACGCTGAGCCAGGTCTGGTTGCGGCCGAGCTTGATGAGGCCCTTGAGCTGGCCGCGGATGATGAGCTTGTCGCCGTCCTTCCAGATGCGGCAATCGTATTCCTTGCCGGCCTCCGGATCCATGATGAGGCCGCCCCATTCCTTGCCCTTGTCCTGCATCTCGTAGATGATGTCGAGGCCGCAGGTGGCCGGATCGCCGACGATGGCGTCGGCCTTGTACTTCCGGATCGCGGTCGTGTCGTCGATGAGGCTCGTTTCCTTGTTGTAGAGGGCGAGGATGCGCCCGTAGACCTTGCCCTGGTGGCTGTAGATCATGGCGATCGAGGTGGGCTTGCCGGTCTTGTCGCTCATCGATTTCCAGAGGCCGAGGATGTTCTCGGCGGCGGCGGCGTAGCCGACCGCCAGGGCGGCCAGGGCGAGGATGGCGGTGATTCTCTTCTTCATGGATGGGCTCCTTTCGGAAGCCCAGTATATGGCCGACGCCGTCGTCGGTAAAGCGGGAATCGGCGGCTTTTAGACGAAGAAATCGTAGGGGGAGGTCACCTTTTCCGCGAAGCCCTCCTCGAGTCCCAGGTTGAAGCGACGTTCGGTGCCCACCGTGGAGGGCGGTCCGTGGCCGGGAAGCACGACGCACTCCGAGGCCTGGTTCAAGACCTTTTCCTTGAGCTTCTCCACGAGGACCCGGGCGCTGAAGGGCGAAAGGGTCCGGCCGATGATGCCCGCGTGGAGGGTGTCGCCCGTGAACAGGAGCCGGTCGATGCGGTAGACGATCGAGTCCGGCGAGTGCCCGGGCACGGAGAGGGCCTCGACCGAGAAGCCCGCGGCGGCGAAGCGCTCCCCGTCGCCGACGACGCGGCAGGGGAAGCCCAGGACCTTGGCGGTGCCGGCGAAGATCTCCGCCTCGTAGATCCGCAAGAGGGTCTTGAGGCCGCGGACGTGGTGGATGTGGTTGTGGGTGAGGAGGACGGCGCTCACGTAGTAGCCGTTCTGCTCGACGTGGTTGAGGATGCCCGCGTTGAATTCGCCCGGATCGACGATGATCGCGCGCTTGGTCTCGTCGTCCCCGAGGAGGTAGGAGTTGGCGAAGCCGAAGAGCGAGTAGTGCTGGTAGAGCTTCATAGGTAGAGATGCTCCAGGTCGCGGATCGCCTCGTTCGTGTTCGAATACTTGAAGGAGACGTTCTCCTGCTTGGAGGGGATGAGGTAGAGCCGCTTCATGTCGCAGTCGACGATGTCCACGTTGACGAGCTCGCAGCGGATGAAGCGCGAGTCGTAGAGGTTCGAGTTGTTGAAGGTGGAGTCCCGGATGGCGGCGCCGCCGAAGCCGGCGTGGAGGAGCTCGGAATTTTCGAAGGAGACGTTGGTGATCCTGGCTCCGCCGAAGGAGCAGAACTGCGCGTCGACATGGGAAAAATCGCAGGAATCGATCACCGCGTCGTCGAAAAAGCAGAGCCTGAAGACGGAGTTCGTGAAGAGGACGCTCTTGAGGGAGGCGCCCACGAAGGAGCAGCCGTAGAAGCGCCGTCCGCTCAGGTTGAGGCCCTCCAGCGGGGCGCCGGCGACGCAGATGTCGCGGTGGGACTCGCTTGATTCGAGGCGGAGGATCGCCTGCCTGACGGCGGCCCCGGGATCCGGGCAATGGTCCAGACAGCGGAGTTCGCCCGAGAAGGCGAGCTTGCCGCAGCCGGGTTCGGCGCAGCGCGCGAAACTGTACATACGCATACCCTACACGATCGCCCCGCCCGGGGCAAGGCTCGCCCGGGGCAGGGCCCGCCCGAAGCCCGCCTTCCGCTTGCGGAAGGTGGCCAAGCCGCCGTATTATAGGGCCATGTGTTCCTATTGCGGCTCCCCGCTCCCGCGCGATCGCAAGCCGGGTTTCAACGAGACCTGCGAAGACTGCGGGCGGGACCTCCACGCCTGCGTCCATTGCCGCTTCCACAAGAAGGGCCTCCGCTGGGATTGCGCCGAGACCATCCAGGAGCCCGTCTCCGACAAGGAGCGGCGCAACCTCTGCGACTGGTACGAGACGAATCCCGCCTTCCTCGTCGCCGGCGAAGGCCGGATCAAGGATCGCGACGCCGCGTCCAAGGCCAAGCGCGATCTTGACGCGCTTTTCGGAGGCTGAAGCCCCATGCATTCCGGAGACCTCGAAGACCGTCTTTCCCCCGGGGAGCGCCCCGTCGCCGTGATGGATTCCGGCGTCGGCGGCCTTCCCTACCTGGCCCGAATCCGCGAACTCCTGCCGGCCGAGCGCTTCGTCTACCTCGCCGACCGGGCGGGCTTTCCCTACGGCGTGAAGAGCGGCCCCGAAATCGAGGCCGTCGTTCTCGACCGGGTCGCCCGCCTCGTCGCCGCCCATTCGCCCAAGCTCCTCGTGATCGCCTGCAACACCGCCTCCCAGGCCGCCTTGGCCGCGACCCGCCGCGCCTTCCCGGTCCTGACGGTCGTCGGCACCGTGCCCGCGGTCAAGCCCGCGGCCGAACGCAGCCGCTCGGGCGCCATCGGCGTCATGGCGACGGCCAAGGCCGTCGGCGACCCCTACCTCGACGCCCTGGTCGCCCGGCACGCCCCGGGCAAGCGGGTCTTCCGCGAGGCGGCCCAGGACCTCGTCGCCTTCGTCGAGCGCCGCTTCGTCGACTCGAGCGCCGCGGAGCGCCGCGCCGCCGTCGCGCCCTACGTGGAGCGCCTCGTCGCGGCCGGCGCCGACGAGATCGTCCTCGCCTGCACCCACTTCCTCCACGTCGCGGAAGACATCCGCGCCTATGCTGAGGAACTCGCCGGGCGCGCGGGGCCGGACTCGCGCGTCGAGGTCGTCGACTCCCGCGACGGCGTCGCCCGGCGCGTCGTCACCCTCCTCCGCGAGGGCGGACTCCTGGCGCCGGCCGGCCTTCCCGCCGCCCCCGGCCGCTTCCTCCTCACGGGCGAGCCCCCCTTCGAGCCGGGCTACGCCGCCTTCGCCTCCCGCTTCGGACTCTCGGCGCCCGAAGCCCTCGCGGCCGCGGCGGTCCCGCCGGTTCCCGGCGGCGCGGAATGAGCGCCATGGACGGCCTCGTCCTCTCGGGCACGAACAACCTCTTCACCGTGCTCTGCTCCGACGGCGAGCGTCGCCTCTGCGCGATCAAGGGCAAGCGCATCAAGGACATCTCCGGCGCCTACAACTCCCTCGCCGCCGGCGACCGCGTGGAGATCGAGCCCGATCCCGTCTCCCCCGCCAAGGGCATGGTGACGCGCCTCGTCCCGCGCAGGAACGTCTTCGGCCGCTTCAACGAAAAGGGCCGGGCCGTCCAGGCTATCGCGGCCAACGTGGACCTCGTCGTCTGCGTCTCCTCGCCGCGCCTCCCGCCCTTCCGGCCCCGCTTCGTCGACCGCGTCGCCGTCCTCGCGGAGGCGGCGCACGTGCCCTTCCTCGTCGTCCTCAACAAGGTCGACCTCGGCCTCGACGAGGAGACGGAGGACCGCCTCGCGGTCTACCAGGAGCTCGGATACGAGGTCCTCGTCGCCTCCGCCGAGACGGGGGAGGGCATCGAGGAGCTGCGCGACGAGATCGAAGGCAAGACCTCCGTCTTCGCGGGCCAGTCCGGCGTCGGCAAGTCGAGCCTCCTCAACGCCCTCGAGCCCGGGCTCGCGCGCCGGACGGGCGCCGTCTCGGAGAAGTACGACCGCGGCAAGCACACGACGACGATGGCCGAGCTCCTCTGCCTGGCGGACGGCGGGACCTGGATAGCCGACACGCCCGGCGTTCGCCGCCTGGCCCTCCGCGGCATAGAGCCGGATTCCCTGGTCGCCTATTTCCCCGAGCTCGCGCGCCTCGCGCCGACCTGCGCCTTCGGCCTCTCCTGCAAGCATCAGGACGAGGCGGGTTGCGCGGGCGCCGCCGCGGTCGAGTCGGGCGCGGTCCACGAGGACCGCTACGAGAGCTACCTGCGCATCCGCGAGGAGCTCGCCGGCGCGGTCGAATACCGGAAGAAGGAGGTGCGCCCCCGCGAGACCCTCCGCGGCGGGCGACGCCCGCGACGGAACGACGAAGATGATGAATGAACACGCGCTCAAGCTCCTCGAATTCGCCCGCGTCCGCGAGGACGTCGCCGGCTACTGCCTTTCCGAAGAGGGCCGCGACCTCCTCCTGTCCGAGGAGCCGCGCGACCGCGCCGACGAGGTCCACGCGCTCAAGGCGGCGGTGGGGGAGCTCCTCGGACTCTTCCGCGAAGGGGAGGAGGCGCCGAGCCTCGCCTTCCCGGACATCGGCCTCGCCGCCAAGCGCATCGCCAAGGCGGGCTCCTCTCTCGAGCTCGAGGAGCTCTACGCCCTCGGCCTCTGGTCGGAATCCTTCGCGTCCTTTTGCGCCTTCGCGGTCAAGGCCCTGCCCGATCGGCGCCTTCCCGCGGCGCCGCCCGCGTCCGCCTCCGCGGCCACGCCGGGCGTCGCGCCGTCCGGTACCCCTTCCGGCGCCGGGGCGGCCGAAGCGGCGGAGGATACCGCCGCGGAGGGCGAGCCCGCGCGCCGCTGGAGCGAGGCGGAGGAGCCCCTGTTGCCGGGACTCCTCCTCGCCGCGCCCGACCTCTCGCCGATAACGCGCATCGCGTGGAGGATCGTCAACAAGGACGGCACCCTGCGCGACCTTCCCGAGCTCCGCGAGGCGAGGGACCGCATCGCGCGCGCGCATCGCGACATCTCCACGATCACCGACTCCTACTTCAAGAATCCCGAGGTCCGCGCGATGCTCCAGTCGGACGCGCCCACGATCCGCGACGGCCGCACCGTCCTCGCGATCCGCGCCAACTTCCGGGGCCGCGTCAAGGGCATCGTCCACGAGGTCTCCTCCTCCGGCCAGACGGTCTTCGTGGAGCCGGAGGACCTCGTCCAGAAGAACAACGAGCTCGTCCAGGAGGAGGCCCGCTACCGGCAGGAACTCCAGCGCGTCCTCCGCGAGGCGACCGAGCGCCTCGGCGAGCATTATCCGGCCCTGCGCGACGCGCGCCGCGTCATGGCCGGCCTCGACGGGATATATGCCCGCGCCCGGCACGCGCGCCTCGGCGGCCTCGTCCTGGCGCGCGACCTCGCGACCGGCTTCACGATCCGGAAGGCCCGCCATCCCCTCCTCGGGCGGCGCGCCGTGCCCATCGACGTGGAGCTTCCGGAGGGCACCGGCACCCTCATCGTCACGGGTCCGAACACGGGCGGCAAGACGGTGACGCTGAAGACCATCGGCCTCCTCGCCCTCATGAACCAGTTCGGCCTCGGCGTGCCCGCGGCCTCGGAGTCCGGCTTCTCCGTCTTCGACTCGGTCTACGCGGACATCGGCGACGAGCAGTCCATCGACCAGTCGCTTTCCACCTTCTCGGGCCACATGCGCGTCATCGGCAGCATCGCCGACGAGGCGGGGCCGCGGAGCCTCGTCCTCCTCGACGAGCTCGGCTCCGGCACCGACCCCGAGGAGGGCTGCGCCGTCGCGATGGGGCTCCTCGACTGGTTCATCGAGCGGGGCTCCCTCATCGTCCTCACCACCCACCACGGCATCCTCAAGAACTACGGCTACACGCGGCCCGGCTGCCTCAATGCCTCCATGGACTTCGACGCCGCCAGCCTCCAGCCGACCTACCGCGTCCTCATGGGCGTTCCCGGCGAGAGCCGCGCCCTCGAGGTGGCCTCCCAGCACGGCCTCAGGCCGGAGATCATCGCGGGCGCGCGGCGCTATCTCGACGAGGAGCGCGCCGACGTCTCGGAGCTCATCAAGGGCCTGACCGAGAAGCACCGCAAGCTCGAGGACCTCGAGACGGAGCGCCGCGCCCGGCTCAGGGACGCGCGGGAGGAGCAGCGCAAGGCCGACCTGGCGCGGCTCAAGCTCAGGCAGCGCGAGCTCGAACTGCGCGAGCAGGGCGTCGGCGAGCTGCGCCGGCTCCTCGGCGAGAGCCGCAAGACCCTCGAGAACCTCGTGCGCGAGATCCGCGAGGGGGAAGGGGCGCTGGGCGCGGACAAGACCCGCGCGGTCAAGGACTTCCTCGCCGGCCTCGCCGCCGCGGTCGAGGGCGAGGGGCAAAGGCTCGAAGGCGCGCGGCTCGCCGCCGCCGAGGAGGCCGCCGCCGCCGCCGAGCTCGCCCGAGAAAAGGCCGCGTTGGCGGATCTCG
>DAINBW010000096.1:0-8277 GCA_036732745.1 Spirochaetales bacterium
GCGCACCCTGGACCTCGCCGTCGTGTACTTCCTGGCCTACGGCCTCGGCGGCTCCCTCGGCGCCCTCCTGGGCGGCGTGATCCTGGAAGCCTTGCGGCTCCAGGGCTTCGGCCTCGGCGACTCCTACCGGATCTTCTTCGGCCTCCTCCTCGCGACCCTGACTTGGTCCCTCGTCCGGATGAGCCGCCTCGTCCGCCTCGGCTCGGCCTCGGTGCGCGAGTCCCTCGGCGTCATCTTTTCCCTCCGGGACCTGCGCGCCTTCGACCTCCTCGCCAAGCTGGACCGCAGCGAGACGCCGCAGGAGGAGCAACGCCTCATCCACGAACTCGGCGAATCGGCCTCGCCGCGGAGCCAGCGCGAACTCCTCGGCTACCTGGCCTCGCCCCGCTTCGAGGTGCGGATGGAAGCCCTCCTCGCGCTGGAGAACATCCACCTCCTCGAAGGCGAGTCGCTCGCGGCCCTCGTCGCCGAGGTGGAGCGCAACCCCTACACGACGGCCTACCTGGCCGCGCGCATCCTCGGGAAGCGCGGCGGAGCGGAAGCCCTGCCCGTCCTCCGGCGCGCCCTCGCGGCGGAGGACTACATGCTCCGCGGCGCCGTCGTCGTCGCCCTGGCCCGCCTCCGCGACGGCGAGAGCCGCCCGGACGTCGAGCGAATCCTCGTGGAGACGGGAAACCCGCGCGTCCGCATCTCGGCGGCCTACGCCCTCGAGATCTTCGGCGACCGCGAATCCGTGCCCGCCCTCGTCTCCTGCCTGCGCAAGGAGGATCCGCCCGCCTACGTGAGCGACGAGCTCGTCCTTTCCATCGCGAGCATCCTCGGCCTCTTGGGGCCCTTCTATCCCCTCTACGCGGCCTTCCTGGAGGACGAGGCGAAGGGCCGCGCCCTCCTCCGCGACGCCGCCGAGGACCGCGCCGGCGCCGAGGCCGCGCGGGGCGGCTGGACGGCCGACGGCTCGCCACGCTTCGATCCCACGGCCTATCGCGAGGCCTTGGACGGCATCCTGGCCGACCCGCCCCGGGGCGCGCCGATGGGCCGCCACGTGCTGGGCCTCGGCGCCGATCCCGGCGTGGAACTCGTCCTGGCGGAAGCGGCCCTGGATCCGAACCTCGGCTATCGGGGCTTCCGTTTTTTCCTGGCGAGCTATGTCGTCCTGGCGGAGAAAACGGGCGTCTAATACCTTCAATTTCTCCATTCGATAGTTGTTTTATCTAGCCATACGCTATATACTATAGTGTATGGAATCGCTGATTCGCGTCGAACGGGGCTCGCTCATCTTTGAAGAGGGGGAGCGCGCCGACCATATGTACATCCTGAAAGAAGGCGTCGTCGAACTGACCAAGCGCACGGCCGAGGGCGAGGCGCGGCTCAAGACCATCACGCAGGCGAACGAGTACTTCGGCGAGATGGCCCTCGTCGACGGCAAGCCGCGCTCGGCCTCGGCGCGGGCCCTGGAGCGCTCGACCCTGATCGCGGTGGACGGCGCCTCCTTTGAGCGCCTCGTCGCGTCAAACGGCGAATTCGCCCTCAAGATCATCCGCACCCTGTCGCTCCGCATCAGGAACTCGAACGAGGTCATCGGGGAAATCCTCGAGACGAGCCCCCACGAACGCGTGGCCGCCGGCATCGCCGAGTACGCGGGCCGCCACGGCGAGGCGGCCTCGGGCGGCGCGCGCTACGTGCGGGCCGGCGAGATGAGCTGCTGGCTGGCCGGCCATGTCGGCGCGGCCCGCGAGCACATCGATACCGTCGTCGCCGGCCTCCTGGCGGGCAAGCGCATCCTCCGCGTCCCCGCGGACAAGGGCTCCCTCATCGTGACGGGCGACTTCATGCGCGAACGGCGCCGGGCCGCGCGGGGGAACGGGGCCAAGCGCCGCTGAAGGCTGGAGCCGCCCGCGGTGCCGGCCGCCCGGCACCCCGCCCGCCACAGCCCGGCGCAGGCCGCAGACAGCCGGGCGCCGGGCTAGAAGGCCAGGCCGACGAGTCCGGCCAAGGCTATCGAAACGAAATTGGTCATGAGATTGGCTCCCGCCTCGATCGGAGGCAGCAGCTCCGCCTCGAGGCGGGCGCGCTTTCCTTCGTCGCTCGCGGCGACCGCTGCCAGGATGCCACGCGCCGCCAGGCCGCTGAAGGGCGCGCCGACCAGGCAGTTCGCCGCCAGCACAAGGCCGCGTCCGCCGCCCCATCCGGCCAGCCGCCCCGCAAGGCCCCCCGCCGCCGCCAGCACCAGCGTGCCCGCCGCCAGGGCCAGCAGGGTCGCGGGCACGAGGGCCAGGAGAGCCGGGAGCGGCGTCCGCGCAAAACTGTCCGCCATCAGCGACATGAGGCCGAGCATGAGGAGCCCCATCGCGTCGCTTTTGGCGAGGGGATCGCGCTCCAGGAGGCCGAGCCGCGCGAAGAGGGCGCCGAAGAGGAGCCCCGTCAGCGCGGGATGGATGCCCAAGCCCCCGAGCGGGGTCGCGTGGAGCGCGCGGTTGAGCGCGGCGACGAGCATCAAGCCGCCGAGGTAGTAGGCCGTGGAGCGGTAGCGGCGCGGCAGGCGCTCGCAGGGCGGCACCGCGGGCGCGGGCCCCGGCGCGGCGGCCGCGCCCCGAGCGGCGCCCGCCGGCCCGGCAGGCAGCGCTAGCCCGGCCCCGGTGGAGCCGCTGCCCGCCCCGGCAGGCAGCGCCGGCCCGGCAGGTAGCGCCGGCCCGGGGGCAGCGAGCGCAGCCAGTCGCCGGGCCTCGCGCCGCAGGGACCAGGCGAAAAGGGGCAGGCCGAAAAAGCCCTGGAACATGAACAGCATCCAAGGCAGGGCCGATAGCCCCGGGGCGAACTTCATCGAGGCGTTGGAGGCGATGGCCGCGGCCGCGCCGCCGCCCAGGACCGGCCCGACCGCGAGGAGGGCGGCCTCCCGTCCCACGAGGGGCGCGAGGCCGAGGCCCAGGGCGAGCGCGAGGAGGGCGGCCAAGGCCAGGGACAGCGCGGCAGCCCTCCCCTCCCGCCGCAGCCGGCGCGGATCGAGCATCGTGCCCGAATGCACGACGAGGACGTTGAAGGCGATGAAGCCCACGTCGCGCATCCGCGATTTCGCCGCCAAGTCCGGCGGCAGGAGGCCCAGGGCGAAGCCGGCCACGCAGGCCAGGCCGAGGACGAAGGGCAGCGACAACCTACCCTTCGTCCAGGTGGCGAGAGCCTGCGCGACGAAGGCGATGGCGAGAAAGGCGAGCAGGCTCGATTCGAAACTCCAGGACATGGGCGCTCCGGGCTAGTGCGTGGCCCCGGCGCCCGAGCCGCCGAAGGCGCCGGGACCGTCGAAGGACTGGAGCCACTGGTCGCCCGGCGTCGCGGGAATGAGGGGCAGGAGAACGTAGGACGGATGGTCCTTGTCCCGGTAGATCTTGTAGTTGATCGTGGTCGCGCTCGGGATGGGGCCCATGTTGCCCACCTTGCCCTGCCAGGTCTGGTCTTGGTGCTCGAAGGAGTCCATCGCCTTGATCTCGAGCTCCAGGCAGGTGCCGGGATCGAAGGCCATGCCGATCGGGTTGATCTCGATCACGTATTCGTTGATCTCGCCGGGAACGACGGGGACGCGCTTCGTGTGGTCGTGGACCGGCCGGCCCACCTCCGAACGCGCGGGGTCGAGGCGGTGCGAAGCCTTGAGCGAGCCCGTGCGGCAGAGGGGCATCCGCGTCCCGCCCTGCGTTATCTGCCAGAGCTTCACGATGAAGTTGGCGTCCGGCGCGTCCAGGGCGGCGAAGAGATGGAGCTCGATCGGCCCGGTGAATTCCATGGGCTTGGAGAAGCGGTCGGTCCGGTACACGAGGGACTCGACCTTGGTCGTGATGTTCGGCGGCCGGTGGGTGAAGCTGTCGGGGGGAAGGTTCCCCTCGGGATCGCGTTCCCAGCGCATCTGGCCGAAGGTCCGCAGGTAGAGCTTCTTCCATTCCGTGCGCGCCAGCGGATACTCCCGCTCGTAGCGGTAGCCCCGCCCGATGATGTTCATCTTGTAGGGCGGCTCCTCGAGGATGCCGGTGTCGACGCCCTTCATCCACTGGTCGTACCAGCGCAGGCACTCCTCGTTCATGAAGCGGTAGGGCAGCTCCATGCCGCCGTAGGCCTCCATGACGCCGCAGCGCTTGTAGACCGCGAGCTCCGGGGAGTTCATGGCGTTGAAGACCGGCGCGCTCCAGCGGCCCGTCGGCGCCCAGCCGCACTTCAAGTAGGTCGGCACCTTCACCTTGCCGTAGATTTCCTTGGCGGAGCGCGCGGCCCAGAAGGGGCCGTCCTCCGGATGGAGGAGGTAGTCCAGGTAGAAGGTGTGGTACTTGGGCGGCCAGGTGTTGAAGATCTTGTTGAAGTAGGAGATGACCGCGATGTCGGGATCCTTTTGGACCTCCTTCATGCGCGCCTTCATCTCCGCCTCGGAGTACATCTTGGTCGACCAGGAGACCGGGTTGTTCGCCGGGCAGAGCTCCCAGTACATCGTCATGTAGGTGTTGGCCACGCCGCCGTAGTAGCCGTGCTGGTAGTAGTCGTCGGTGAAGGAGAGCGGCATGATGCAGGTGAGGTGGGGCGGCTGGAGGGCGGCGACGAGCATCTGGATGATGCCGTAGTAGGAGTAGCCCGTCATCGCGACCTGGCCGTCGGAGTGCGCATAACGCGTACCTAGCCACTCGATCGTGTCGTAGGCGTCTTCCTGCTCCTGCGGGTTGTACACGCCGAGGAACTCGCCCTCGGACAGGCCGATGCCGCGGGGATCGGGGATGACGAACACGTAGCCGCGCTCCACGAAGAAGTCGATGTCGCCGGCCTCCAGGCTGTGGTCGAAATAGAGCGAGGAGCCCGGCAGCGAGCCGCGCTTCATGGCCTGCATCGTCTTGCCGTAGTCGGCCCAGGAGAGGAGGACCGGCGCCTTGTCGAGCTCCGCCGGCCGGTAGATGTCGGCGCGGATCTTGACGCCGTCGCGCATCGCGATCTCGACGTTCTCCTCGAATTCCACGGTGTAGCGCGGCTTGGAGAGCTTGTCGAGGTTCTTCGCGTAGCGCCTGTCCCAATAGGGGGGAATCTTGTCCAGGCCCGTAGCTTCGCGGAATTCTTCGGATGTCATGGGAAACCTCGTTTTCCCGCGGGCGCCTTCGGCCCGCGGGGATGTTGATTGGAGTTAGGCCTTTTTCGCGGCGAGCTCGGCCTCGGCGGCCTTCTCGCGGGCGAGCCAGGGTTCGTAGGCCTTCTTCATCGTGGCCATCATGTCGACGCCCTTCTTCTTCTTCAGGTAGAGGGCGCGGCCGTAGACGTAAAGGAAGGCGACGAGATAGAAGACCGCCATCGTGATGTAGTTCTTGGGCTTCATCTGCTTGAGGACGTAGCCGCCGAGGAGGAAGCAGAGCGCCGTCGCGATCACGACGATGGCGATGTTGATCCAGTGCGGCATCTTGAGGAAGGAGGTCTTGTAGGAGGCCGGGAACTTCTTCGGAAGCCAGAAGATCGCCGCGAAGATGAGCGGGCTCAGGAGGAGTCCGGGGATCGAGGTGATGTTGATGACGTCCGTCAGGTTGTAGCCGGAGGCCATGGCCAGGATGGCGATGGCGGAGTTGAGCCAGATGGCGTTCGCCGGGGCGCCGTGCTTGTTCGTCTTCATGATCGCGTCCGGGTAGAGGCCGTCCCTCGCGCCGGCGAAGTGCGAGCGGGAGAACATGAGGATGGCGGCGTTGATGCTCGTCACGACCGCGAGGAGGGCGCCGCCGGAGATGAAGAAGGCGAGCATGGCGGGGCTCATGAAGGTCTTGGCGACCGTGGCGAGGTTGTCGATCTTGAAGAACTGGGGCATGACGCCGACCGTCACGTAGGCCATCGCGGCGTAGAGGACCGCGGTCAGGATGGTGCCGACGATGAAGGCGATCGGGATGTTCCTGCCCGGCTCCTCGATTTCGTCCGCGACGTACATGAGGGCGTTGGCGCCGATGAGGCTGCCGTGCATGATGCCCATGGCCGCCCACATCTTGGAGAGCTCGAAGGTCGTGGAGAGGACCTGGCCGAGCGTGACGACGGTGTTGCCCCAGCCGAGGAAGACGTAGAGGAAGAGCGCGAGGAGGAGGACGCCGACGAGGACGTTCTGCACCCACGCGGCGATCTGGATGCCGTAGAGCGTGATCACCGTGAAGACGAGCGTGATGGCGATCGCCACCGCCACGGGCGGGAAGGCCGGCACGAGCATCGCGAAATAGGCCGCGAAGGTCAGGGCCATCGTGGCGATCTTCATCGGGCCGATGACCAGGTTGTTGATCGACTGCAGGATGCCCAGGGAGGGATGGACGAGGCGGGTGAGGTGCATGTAGGACGCGCCGTTGGCGGGCAGCGCCGAGGTCAGCACCATCTCGGGCAGGGTCTTGAAGAAAACGAAGACCGCGGCCAGGATGAAGCCGAGGACGATTCCGTTGCCGCCGACGATCTTGATCGCTATCGGCGTCGTCGCGAAGATGCTCGCGCCGATGATGCTGCCGATTCCCATCAGGATGCAGGAAAACAGTGACATCTTGTTGCTTTTCATGAAGCCCCCTTCATACCAAGCGTATTGCTTCGGCGGCGACCGCCACCGTTGTCGCACGGATCGTCGCGGAACGCAACGACCTCTTCACACGCCGGCCCTCAAGCCATGGGCCGGCCGTCCACCTCCTCGGGCTCCCGCCCTCACTCGATCGACTGCACCCACTGGTCCGCCGAAGAACCGGGGATGAAGGGCAAGAGCAGATGTGATTGGCGCTCCGCGTCGCGGTAGATCCGGTAGCAGACGGAGGCGGCGCCCGGCACCGGCCCCATGTTCGCCACCTTGCCCGTCCAGCTCTCCCTGAAGTGGGGGGAGGGATCCATCGCGGAAATCTCGAGCTGGATGCGGTTTCCCGGCTTGAAGACCCGGGCGCTCGGATTGAGCTCGATGACGTACTCCCGCACCTCGCCGGGGACGACCGGCACGGAGCGCGTGTGGTCGTGGACGGGCAGCCAGGGCTTGGACTCCGCCTCCACGAGGGGCCGCGAGGCCTTGAGGGCGCCCCAGCAGGGCATGTAATGGCGTTCGCCGTTCGGGTAGAGCTCGTGCATCTTCACGATGAAGTTGGCGTCCGGCGCGTCGATGGAGGCGAAGAGGTGGAGGGCGACGGGGCCGGTGAATTCCATCGGCCGCTCCAGGTAGGGGCTCGTGTAGGTGAGGACCTGGATCTCCGAGCTCACGTTGGGCGGATTGTGGACGAAGGCGTCGGGCGCGAGGCCGGACTCGCAGTCGCCGTCCCAGGACAGGCGGTTGAAGCTCCGGAGATAGAGCTTCTTCCACCGCGTGCGCGCGAGGGGCCACTCGTTCTCGTAGCGGTAGCCCGCGCCCATGATCTTGAGCTTGATCGGCGGCTCCTCCATCATGCCCGTGTCCACGCCCTTCAGCCACAGGTCGTACCAGCGGAGGCATTCCTCGTTCATCGAGCGGTAGGGCAGCTCGAGCTCGCTGTAGTCCTCGAGGTTGACGCGCTTGGGCACGTCCAGTTCCTTGGAGTTGAAGGCGCGCATCAGGGGATTCACCCAGCGGCCGTTCGGCGAGAAGGCGGAGTTGAGGAAGACCGGCACCTTGATCTTGTCGTAGAGGTGCCGCACCGAGCGCTGCGCCCAGAACGGCCCCTCGTCGGGATGGAGGAGATAGTCGAGATAGAAGGTGTGGTAGTTCGGCGGCCAGGTCGTGAGCATCTTCATGAAGTAGGAGTTGAGCGCGATGTCGGGATCCTTGGCGCGCTCCTCCATCATCGCCTTGACCTTCTCCTCCGGATACATCTTGAGCGACCAGGGCTTGGGATTGTTGGCCGGGCAGAGCTCCCAGTACATCGTCATGTAGGTGTTGTGGACGCCGCCGTAGTTGCCGTGCTGGTAGTACTCGTCGGTGAAGGACAGCGGCATCACGCACTTGAGGCTCGGCGGCTGTTGGGCCGCGGCCAGGCACTGGATGATGCCGAAGTAGGAGTAGCCGATCATGCCGACGCCGCCCGAGCACCAGTCCTGGACCGCCATCCATTCGATGACGTCGTGGATGTCCACCTGCTCCTGGGGATTGTAGATCCCGTAGAACTCGCCCTCGGACTTGCCGATGCCGCGCGGGTCGGGAATGACGAAAACGTAGCCGCGCCGGACGAAGAAGTCACGGTTCAATTTCGTAATCAAGAAAAGAAAACCAAAGCCGGCGCCGATGGCAAATGGATCGTGAAGCTCGATGCTCTTACCGCGGGCGGTCCCGACGAAATGACTATCGTCGGCAAGAACACG
>DAINBW010000097.1:0-8203 GCA_036732745.1 Spirochaetales bacterium
TCCTCGTCGACGAGGGCATCGGCGCCGGCGCCGTCATGGGTGGCAGGGTCTACGCGGGGCCGCGCGGCGCCTTCGGCGAGGCGGGCCACATGACCCTGATCCACGGCGGCCGCCCCTGCTCCTGCGGCAACCGCGGTTGCTGGGACGCCTACGCCTCGGAAAAGGCGCTGTCCGCGCGGGTGGGTGAGGCGGCGCCCGGCATGGGCCTCGAGGCCGCGGTCGCCGCGGCCGCCGCCGGCGACCCGCGCCTCGTCCCGGTCTTCGACGATTTCGCCGACTACCTCGCCTCGGGCATCGTGAGCCTCGCCAACCTGTTCTCGCCGGACTCCATCGTCGTCAACAGCTCGGTGCTCTCGGCCTACCCGGCCTGCTTCGCCAGGCTCCTCGCCGCGCTCGACGGGCGCATGATGCCCTACAACCGCGGCTGCGCCATCCGGCTCTCCGTCCTCGGCAAGGACGCGCCGGCGCTCGGCGCGGCGATGGCGGCGGCCGCCCGCTTCCTCGACGACGCCGTGGTCGACCTCGCGTCGCTGGCCGGGCGCCTGCCCGCGGCCGCGGCCGGCCTCACTCCGCCAGGGCGAGAGCCCTGACCTCGCGGAAGTAGCCCGGGTCGAAGCCCTCATAAAGATGCTCGCGGCCCTTGGTCGCGAGCCCGAAGTAGACCTCCGGCCGCGCCGCGTTGGAGGGGTCGACGAGTTCGCGCTGGCGGCCGAGGTGGAGCTGGCTGAAGCCGTCCTCGCGGACGATGCGGCGCACGTTGTGCGGCCGCACTCCCGGCACCACGAACTCGATCCGGCCGGCGGCGCGGGCGCGAAGCTCGAGAAGGAGGGCCTCGCCCTCCTCGAAGCTGTTCGCCTGCCCCTTCGTGAGGATCCGCCGGACGCCGAGGCCGATAAGCTCCTCGAGGGCGCGGAAGGGATCGGGCACGAGGTCGAAGGCCCGGTGGAAGACCCATTCTCCGCAGGGGACCTCGCGGAGGAGGCGCCCGCAGCGCTCGAGATCGACGCCGCCGTCGGGGCGGAGCAGGCCGAAGACGAGGCCGTCGGCGCCCGCCGCGAGGAGGGCGCGGGCGTCCTCGAGCATCACCTCGAACTCGACCTCGGAATAGGCGAAACCGGAGGGTCGCGGCCGGAGCATGGCGAGCACCGGCACGCCGCCCCGCTCCTTGGCGAGGCGCACCGAACCGGGAGAGGGCGTGAGCCCCCCCGCGCCGAGGCTCGCGTTGAGCTCGACGCGGTCCGCGCCGGCCGCCGCGGCCAGGATGGCGTCGTCGGCCGAACCGCAGAGCGCCTCGAAAATGATCTTCCCGGACATCGCGTCACCTCCCGCCCCGTCCCGCGGTCATCCGCGGGTGGACTTGAAGCGGCACTATGCCGCCGGCCGGCGCCGAGCGTCAAGCCGGCGGCGCGGCCGCTAGAAGGCCTGGACGAGTTGCAGGGCGTAGCCCGCGGCCAGGGCGCCTGCGGCGCAGAAGCCGAGGTAGAGCGCGAAGACGCGGGGCTTCACGATGCCGAAGACCGCGGACATCGCCGGCAGGGTCGTCACGGCGCCGCCGACCAGGAAGGCGAGCGCCGCCGGATCGCTCATGCCCTGCCCGAGGAGCCCAGCGACGATGCCGAGCGCCGATACGCCCGTCGTGTAGAAGGGAATGCCGACCAGGGCCGCCAGCGGGACGGCGAAGGCGCTCTCCTTGCCGAGGAGGCCGGCGACGGCCGCCGAGGGCACGTAGCGCGTGATGAGCGCCTCGAGAAGGAAGGCGAGCCCCATGAAGACGAAGAGCCGCCCCAGCACGCCGAGCGCGTCCCGGGCGAAGGCGCGCAAGGTGTCGGCCGGCGTTTTCGGCGCGGAATCCCCGCAGCCGCACGCGTTAGCGGCAACCGAGCCGGAACCGGAGCGGGAAGCGCAACCGCAGCCGGACGAGGCCGCCGGCGCGAGGGCTGCCGACGCCGGCGTCGCCGCGGAACTCGGGGAGGAGCAGCCGCAGCCGGAAGCGGAAGCGGAAGAGGAAGCGGGCGCGGGGGCGGGGGCGGCGCAGCAAGCCGCGACGGCCAGGGGCGCGGAGCCCAGGCGGGGCGCGGCGACGGGCCGCAACCTCATGCGCCCGGCGGCCGCCTTGATCCGGTCGCCGCGAAGAATGTCGCTTCCGATGTAGCCCTTTCGCTCCAGCAACAAGGTCGCATAGCCGGCGCCGAGGCTCATCGCAAAGGTCGCCCCGAGGCGCCAGACCGCGAGTTCCCAGCCGAGGGAGCCGACGCTGAGGAAGAAGATCTCCGGATCCATCGAAGGCGAGGCGAGCCAGAAGGCCATCACCGGCGCGAGGGGCATCCCGCCCGTCAGCAGGGCGGCGATGATGGGCACGACGCCGCAGGAGCAGAAGGGGCTCAGCGCGCCGACGAGGGTCGCGACGAGGACGGCGAGCGCCTCGTTCTTCTTGAGGGCGCCCTCGATGCGCCGGGAGAGCCCCGCCCGCTTCAGGTAAACGGCGAGGGGGATGGACAGCGCGAGATAGGGCAGGATGTGGAGGAAGGCCCTGCCGACGAAGGTGGCGATCCAAAGCAACTCGCCGAAGAAAGTGGTCATGTCGTCTCCTTTATCGTATTTCTACGATATAGAAAATATGGCTGGGCCCCGCAAGGCCCGCCTCTCCTAGAAAATCGTGTCGACGGACTTCCGGAACCAGGCTATCGCCTCGCGATCCAGCTGGTAGCAGGTCGCGGGCCCCTCGATCTCGCCGACCACCCAGCCCGCCTCCCTAAGCACCTTGAGGTGCTGGGAAACGGTCGCCTGGGCCAAGGGAAGATGGTCGACGATCCGCCCCGTGATGCAGCCGGGGTGGGTGACGAGGAACTTGAGGATCTCGAAGCGCACGGGATTGCCGGCGGCCTTCATCATCTCGACGAAGCGCTCTTGCTGGCTGCCCGAGATGGCCAGGCTGCAACAGGCCCGGGGAAGGCCGGGTTTCTTGTCGTCCATATCGCAATCTTACGATATAGCCGCTGAATCGTCAAGCCCGGATCGCGGGAACCCGCCCGGGAACGGCTAGGGGGCCAGAAGGAGGGCGGCGACCTCGTCCGCGGGGGGGACGGGCCTGCCGCCCCGGGTCATGGCGACCACGACCTTGGCCGCCGCCGCGAGCGTTCCCGAAGGAAGCTTCACCGCCTCCTGGAAAAAGACGAGCTTGAGCCGCCCCTCGCGCTCGACCCGGAGGCGCACGAGAAAACGGTCCCCGCTCCGCAAGGGGCTCTTGTAGTCCACCTCGATCCGGTAGACCACCGGATCGATCCCCTCGGCGTGCATCGCGGCGAAGTCGAGCCCGCGCGCCTTCAGGAACTCGTGGCGCGCGTGCTCGAAATAATGCTGGTAGTTCGCGTTGTTGACGATGCCCTGGATGTCGAGCTCGTAGTCCCGCACCAGGAACTCGAGCCCGAAGCTCCAGGGATCGCCGGCCGTTCCGCTTTCGCCCATCGCGGCCCTAAAGCTCGTAGCGCTCGCCGTACTTGACGATCTGCACGTCCTTGACGCCCTTCCCGAGGAGGAAGGTGCGCATCGCGGAGAGGCTCTCGGGCTCGCCGTGGACGAGGAAGACCTTCTTGAGGCGCTCAAGGTCGAGCGTGGTCATCCATTCCCAGCTCTCCTCGTAGTCCGCGTGGGCGCTGAAGGCGTTTATCTCCGCGACCTCCGCGTTGAGACGGAAGAAATCGCCGTGGATGCGGACCTCGGGCTCCCGCTCCTTGATGCGCCGCCCCAGGGTGTTGGCCGCCATGTAGCCGACGATGAGGATGGTGTTGCGCTGGTCGGAGATGTAGTGCATGAGGTGGTGCTGGATGCGTCCCGCCTCGCACATGCCGTCCGCGCTGATGATCACCATCGGCTCGCGCATGTCGTTCAGCCGCTTGGAGTCCTGCACGCTGGAGGAGAAGTGCAGGGAGTTGAAGCCGAAGGGATTCTCGTGGTGGCGGACGAAGGCCTGGTGGGTCTCCTCGTCGTAGCACTCCGGATGGATCTGGAAGATGCTCGTCGCGTTGATCGCCATCGGGGAATCCACCCAGATCGGGATCTCCGGGATCTTCTTCTGGTCGGTGAGCATGTGGAAGTAGTACACGAGTTCCTGCGTGCGCTCGATCGCGAAGGAGGGGATGATGATCTTGCCGCCGCGCTTCACGGTGCGGTTGACGATCTCGGCGAGCATGTCCATCGCGTCGGCGGCCGACTCGTGGAGCCGGTCGCCGTAGGTCGCCTCGATGACGAGGTAGTCCACCGGCGGGATCGGCGAGGGATCGCGGATGATCGGCTTGTTCTTGCGGCCGAGGTCGCCCGTGAAGCCGATCGCCACCTCGCGGCCGGAGCGGTCGCGCGCGAGCATGCGGCAGATCGCCGAGCCGAGGATGTGGCCCGCGTCGAAGAGCTCGATGCGCATGCCGTCGCCGATGGGGAGGGGCCGCTCGTAGGAGACCGTGACGAACTGGCCCATCGCCTTGACGACGTCCTCCTCGTCGTAAAGAGGCTTCCAGTCGAACTTCTGCCCCTTCTTGGCCGCCTGCTTGGCCAGGTACTCGGCGTCGCGCGCCTGGATGGCGGCGGAGTCCATCATGACCACGCCGGCCAGGTCGCGCGTGGCGGGCGTCGCGTAGATGTTGCCGCGATAGCCGCGCTTGGCGAGGAGGGGGAGCATGCCGCAATGGTCGAAATGCGCGTGCGTCAGGACCACCGAGGAGAGGCTCTCCGGATCGGGGACGAGGGCGCGGTTCTTCTCCTCCGCGACCTCCCGCTTGCCCTGGAAGGCGCCGCAGTCGATGAGACAGCGGGCGCCGTCGATGGTGAGGACGTGCTTCGAACCGGTCACTTCGCCGGCCGCGCCCTCGGAATGCAGTCTGATGCTCATACGGAAAGCTTAGTCCGGCGCCGGCCGCGGCGCAAGCCGCACAAGCGGGAAGAACAACGCGGCGCGCCCGCGCCCTGGCCTCGGCGCCGCTACGGGGCTAGAGCAGGAAGAACAACGCGGCGCCGGCCACCGCGACGAAGGCGCCGAGGACCTCGAGGGGCTTCACCTTCTGCTTGAGGACGAAGATCGAGGGCAGGATGATGAGGACCGGCGTGAGCCCCATGAGGGTGCTCGCGGCGCCGGCGGAGGTGGACTGGAGGGCGAAGAGGGAAAGCGAGACCCCGACGAAGGGGCCGAAGACGGCGCCGATCGCGGTGCTCTTCATCGCCGGGCGGTCGCGCGGCGCCTCCACCCAGAGGGACTTCGCCTGCCCGAAGATGAGGGCCTGGAGGGCGAAGCCGAGCACCGCGGTGCCGACGCGGATCTGCGTGCCGGATATCGCGTCGTAGCCGCCGAGGCCGAGCTTGGAGAAGACGAGGCCGACCGCCTGGAAGAAGGCCGAGGCGAAGGCGAAGGCGAGCCCCTTGGCCGCCGCGCCGCTCGGGCGCGCGGGCTTCCGCTCGCCGGGCTTGGCCCCGGCGTTCCGCGACAGCACGACGATGAGGATGCCCGTGACGACGACGCCCATGCCGACGAGGCCGGCGGGCTTCATCCGTTCGCCCAGGATGAGGAAGCCGAGGAGGGCCGCGAAAAGGGGCGTCAGCGGCTGGAAGAGGATCGTGAGGCGCGAGCCGACGAGGATGTAGGCGTTGAACAGGAAGTAGTCGGCGACGACGAAGCCGATGACGCCGGAGATGGGCAGGTAGATCCAGGCCTGGGCGGGGGCGTCGAAGGGAAGGGGCATGCCGCGGAAGGCGAAGCCGGCGAGGGCGAGTAGGAAGAAGGCGGCGACCACCTTGTAGAAGTTGACCGCAAGGGCGCCGACGCGCTTGGACGCGCGCTCGAAGAAGATGGCGGAGGCCGTCCAGCAGACCGCCGTCCCGAAAGCCGCGAGCTCACCGTATCGGTTCATGGTGCCGCCACTATAGGCGATCGGGCCGGGGAGCGTACAGCGGGGCGGGTCGCCGGATTGACATTCCGGCCGGGGCGCATAGAGTTTGAAGTGGGGACTAGGAAGGAGGCGTCTATGGCAATCATCGCTATCGCGCGGGAGTTGGCCTCGCTCGGCGAGGAAATCGCCAACGAACTCGCCGCCGCCTCGGGCTACAAGCTGGTCGACCGCGAGTACGTGGAAAAGCGCCTCGGCGACTACGGCCTCGGACCCGAAAAACGCCAGAAATACGACGAGAAAAAGCCCGGACTCTGGGCCTCGCTTTCCCAGGAACGGGACGATTTCCTCCATTACCTCAAGACCGTGATCTACGAGGAGGCGGCGGCCGGCGGCTGCATCATCATGGGCCGGGGCTCGGGAGCCATCCTCCGCGGCGTCCCGAACCTCGCCTCGGTCCGGATCATCGCGCCGACGAGCCTGCGCGCCGAGCGGATCCGCAAGCTCCACGGCTGCGACGAACGGCGGGCCCTACAGATCCTGGACCAGAGCGACCACGACCGGAGCGGCTTCCACAAGTACTTCTTCGCCGCCGACTGGAACGACCCCCGCGAATACGGCCTCGTCGTCAACACCGGCGACCTCTCCCTGTCCGAGGCGGTCCGCCTCATCGACCACTACCGCGCCATCGTCGGAACCCCGGAGCGGGAAGAGGCCGGCAAGCGCCGGATCGCCGAACTCCTCCTCGGGCAGCGCGTCGTCACCGAAATCGTCTACGGCAAGAAGCTGCCCATACACTTCCTCGAAGCCGAGGGGCGGGGCAAGCGCATCGTCCTTCACGGCGTGGCGAACACCCAGGGGGCGATCGACGCGGCGGTCCAGGCGGCCCGCGGCGTCAGCGGCGTCGAAGAGGTGGAAAGCGCCATCCAGATCGTCCAGGAATTCACCGTGATGCCCTGAGCGGGCAACAAACAGCGCCGCCGCGAGCGCCACCGCGGCCGCCGTCGCGGGCGCCATCGCGGCGACCGACCCGCCCTCCCCTCCATGGGCCTTGCCCGAGAGGGCGAGGGCGGCCTAGTATTCGAGCCATGCGCAGACTATCGGGCTTCCACGCCATAGAAGAGCTCCTCAAGACCGGCAAGGCCGAGGGCCGCCTCCTCGTCTCGGGCTCAGGCCCCCGCATCAAGACCATCCTGGAGCTGGCCAAGAAGGCCGGCGTGAGCGTGGTCAAGACCGCGCCCGCCGAGCTCGACCGCCTGGCGCCGGAGAACCGCGGCGTCGTCTTCGAGACCGAGCGCGAAGAGGCCCCGGGCGAAGCCTCCCTCGACGAAAGCCTGGCCGAACTCGAAGGCCGGGAGACCGCACTGATCCTCGTCCTCGACCACATCGAGGATCCCCAGAACTTCGGTGCCCTCATCCGCTCCGCGGACGTCTTCGCCTGCGACCTCGTCATCGCGCCCAAGCGCCGCGCCGCCCCCCTCTCCGAGGCGGCCGCCCGCGCCTCCGCCGGCGCCCTGGCCCACGTGCCCGTCGCCCTCGTGTCCAACCTGGGCGAGGCCCTGCGCCGCCTGGAGGAAGCCGGCTTCTGGCGCTACGCCGCCGACATGGACGGGGACAGCCTCCCCAAGGCCGACCTCCCCAAGAAACTGGCGCTCGTGATGGGCAACGAGGGCGCGGGCGTCTCCCGCCTCCTCCGCGACGAATGCGACGGCGCCCTCTCCATCCCCCAGTCCGGCCACGTCGATTCGCTCAACGTCTCCGCCGCGGGCGCGGTGTTCATGTACGAGTACCGGAGACGTTGGCCGGCGAAGTAACCCAGGGGGAGACGGCATGCCGCCTACAGGAGGCGGCTTCCCCCCAAAAGCGCGAACTGCGGCCACAACCGCGGGGATCGGGGATGCCCCGGACTTCCGACAGGGCCGCCGAGAAACGCTGGACTTCCTGAGCCCTGCTTGGTACATCCCCGCAAGCGCTGTTCACGCCACCCCCCGGATGCGAGACTTCAAGAGCCGCCGCGACGAACGACTCAGCGGCCTCATCCTCGGGAACCACCTCGATGACGACAAATCGAAGGTGCGTGAAACTTTCAGCTAGTTATCAGAACCATGGAGTTTTCTCAAGTCTGCCGACCGGCAAGCCCCGTCACGGATACATCAAGACCACCGGATCGACACCAGAACCTTCGAGCTGGATGAGTGGTAGAAGACGCGCCAAATTCGCGCAGTCAGCGTTCCGTGGCGAAACCATCTTTACTGATTCCGACCACGGCGCGCCGCGCCTCATTGCACGTTGTCCGCCCTCGTCTCGTGGCGCAGGGTCAGGCCGAGGCCGAG
>DAINBW010000098.1:0-8151 GCA_036732745.1 Spirochaetales bacterium
GCCGCCGTCGTCGGCCTGGCCGGCCTCGGCCTCATGCGGGGCGACCCCGACGAGGCCGTCCGCGCCGGCGCCCACGCCATCTTCTTCCCCCACGGCCTCGGCCACCAGATCGGCCTCGACGTGCACGACATGGAAAACTACGGCGAGAAGTGGGTCGGCTACGACGGCGCGGAGCGCTCCACGCTCTTCGGCTTCAAGTCCTTGCGGCTCGCGAAGCCGCTCAAGGCCGGCATGGTCCATTCCGTGGAGCCGGGGCTCTACTTCATTCCCGAGCTCGTCCGCCGCTGGCGGGCCGAGGGCCGCTTCGCCGATTTCATCGACTACCAAGCGGTCGAGCCATGGCTCGGCTTCGGCGGCGTCCGCAACGAGGAGGACTGGCTCGTCACGCCGTCGGGCGCCCGCCGCCTCGGCCCCGCCTTCGACAAGTCCGCCGCCGCCATCGAGTCGGCCCGCCGGGACGCGTTGGCCGCCGCCGCGGGAACCGCCGCCGGCCGGGCGGGGGCCTAGTCCCGTGGCCCAGGTCTTCGCCTCCGTCCGAAGGGACGAGGCCATCGTCGTGAAGAGCCTCCTTGAGTCGGCGGGCATCGCCGCCGAGCTCCTCGAGGAGGGCATGCTCGACGCGCGCCCCTTCTTCGCCGCCGAGATCAAGGGCGCCCGGGTCCTCGTCCGCGACGAGGACGAGGAGGACGCCAAGGCCGTCGTGGCGGACTTCACCGCGCGCAAGACCGGCGCCTAAAGCGGCGCGCGCGGCGCGCGGCCGCCTTCCACCCGCGCCGGTCGCGCGACTTGAGCGCGGCCGCCGTCATGCCGCCGTCATGCCGCGCGCCGGTCGCGCGGCCCGTGCGGCCGCCTTTACCCCGCGCGGCTTGCCTGAGCCACTTCCCGCAAGGAGTCATCCGATGCCGAGCTGCTTCAGCCTGGAAAAAGTGGGCGCCCGCCTGCCGGCCCTCGTGGCCCACCGCCGCGCCCTTCACCGCATCCCCGAACTCGGGCGGGACTTGCCCCGGACGGCCGCCTACGTCGAGGCGGAGCTCCGCCGCCTCGGCCTTGAACCCCGGCGCGTCGGCGACGGCATGTGGGCGGACGTCGGAACGCGGGGGCCCCTCGTGGCCCTCCGCGCCGACATGGACGGCCTCCCCGTGGAGGAGAAGACCGGCGCCGACTACGCCTCGGAGATCCCGGGGCGCATGCACGCCTGCGGCCACGACGCCCACGCGGCCGCCCTGCTCGGCGCCGCGGCCCTTCTCGCGGAGGAGGCCGCCTCCCCCGCCGGCCTCCCCTACCGCATCCGCCTCGTCTTCCAGACCGGCGAGGAGGGAGCCTTCGGCGCCCTGCCCCTCATCGAAGCGGGCGTCCTCGAGGGCGTGTCGGCCATCGCGGCCGGCCATGTCGGCGACCTCTCCGACGAGCTCGCCCCCGGCGAGGCCGGCTTCCTGCCCGGGCCGATGATGGCCGCGAGCGACCGTTTCCGCGGCGCCTTCCTGGGCTCCGGCGGCCACGGCTCCGCCCCGCACCACAGCCCCGACCCCATCGCCGCCTTCGCCGAATACGTGATGGCGCTCCAGAGCTTCCGCGCCCGCGAGCTCGACCAGACCCGGCCGGCCGTCGTCTCGGTCTGCCAGGTCGCGGCGGGCTCCACCTTCAACGTGATCCCCGAGCGCCTCGACTTCATGGGCACGGCGCGCAGCCTGGAACCGGACCTGCGGGCCGCGCTGGAGCGGCGGATCGGCGAGATCGGCGCGGCCGTCGGCGCGATGCGCGGCCTCCGCTTCGACTTCGAATGGCTCGCGGGCTACCCGCCCCTCGCGAACGACCCGCGCGCCTCGGCCCTGGCCGAGGAGGCCGCGGCCGCGTTGCTCGGGACCGCGCGGGTCAAGCGCCTCTCGCGCCCCATCATGGGCGGCGAGGACTTCGCCTATTACCTCGAGAAGGTTCCCGGCTGCTTCTGGTTCCTGAACAGCCAGGCTCCCGCGCGGGGCCTCGACTTCCCGAACCACAATCCCCGCTTCGACGTCGACGAAGTCCGCCTGGCGGAGCTCTGCGCCGTCAACCTCGCGATCGCCGAGGCCTTGGCGGCCGAGTTCGGCTAAAGGACGCGCGCCGGCGGAGGACCGGAACTCCGGGCCCGGGTGCCGACCTTGCCGGCTCCAGCTCCTATGGCGTCGGAACGAGCAGGGTCGCCTCGCCGTCGATGACTACCTTGTCCTTGACACGGCACACGGTCCGCAAGGTCACGAATTTCTTGTCCGCCTGGGTCGAGACCACTTCGACCTCGGCGCGGACGGTGTCGCCGATCCGGACCGGCGCCTTGAACTTGAGGTTTTGGGAAACATAAATGCAGCCCGGTCCCGGCAGCCGCGTCCCGAGAACCGTGGATATGAACCCCGCCGACAACATTCCGTGGGCGATGCGCCCGGCGAACATCGTCTCCTTGGCGATTTCCTCGTTCACGTGAACCGGATTGAAATCTCCGGACAATCCCGCGTAGAGAACGATGTCCGACTCCGTCACCGTTTTGGCGAAGGAGGCGCTCATGCCGACCGAAAGCTCCTCGAAGCGATAGCCATCCGATAAATGAGACATGATTCACTCCTCATTGATTGCTCTAGCATAGAGGACTGAAATCTCTTTGTCAAACCTTTTTTATCTATATGGAATTTGCGGCCAAAAAGGAGACCGCTAGACGCTCATGATGCCGGGTTCCTCCGCGGCGAGAGCCTCACCGACCTCGCCGACCTCGCTGCCCAGCCGTCTAGCCGCCCAGCCAACCGATGCGAGTGATTCGGACAAAGCTAGGCCGGCAAGCCCTCAGGACCCCGTCCAGCTTCCCTTGGCGAAGACCTCCCGCGTCGCCGCCTCGTAGTCCGCGAGCGTCGTGGCGCGGCCGATCGCCTCCAGGGCCGGACGGACGCCGCCGAAGGATTGACCTATATAGGTCCAGATTTCCTTCATCTTGTCGAGGACATGGCCGGGGCCGAAGAGGATCTCCCGGTACCCGCGGTAGAGATCCTCGTGGAAGTCCCGCATGGCGCACAGACGGTCCGCGGCGGGCGGCTCTCCCTTGATCCGTCCCGCCAGGAAGGGATCCGCCACGGCCCGGCGCCCGATCATGAAGTCCTGGACCGCCGGGAAGCGGGCCCGGATCGCGGCGAAGGAAGCGAGATCCGTGATGTCGCCGTTGTAGCCGAGGCGATGGGTCGCCAGCGCCGCGGCGCGGGCGAAGCCCTCGAGGTCCACCTTTCCCTTGTACATCTGGACGCCGAGCCGCGGATGGAGGATGACGCTCGACAGGGGGTGGGCGTTCAGGACGGGCATGACGCGGAGGATTTCCTCCGGGTCCGAACGCCCGAGGCGGAGCTTCACCGAAAGGGCCGTGTCGAGGCGGGGGCAGACCGCGTCGAGAAAGGCGGCGATGCGGTCCGGATGGGGCAGGAGCCCCGAGCCCCGGCCTTTTTTCGCCACCATCGGATAGGGACAGCCGAGGTTCCAGTTCACCTCGGCGTAGCCGAGATCCGCCAAGACCTTCGCCGTCGCGACGAAGGCCGCGCTGTCGTTGCCGAGGATCTGCGGGACGAGGGGGATCTTCGTGTCCGGCGCGGGCAGGAGATCCTTGAAGTGGCCCGCCTTCGCCCGGGCCGTGTCGACCGCGAGGATGAAGGGGGCCATGGCGGCGTCGAAACCGCCGAAATGGCCGAAATAGGCTTTCCTGAACGTGCGGTTCGTCACCCCGTGGAGGGGCGCGAGTTCGAGGCGTGGCGGGCGTACATCGCTCATGCCGCCACTCTAGCCGCGAGGGAGCCCTCGGGGGAAGCTGGCGAAAAGATCTTCCGCGTCGATAACTTGACATTGTTACCATAACATTGTTATGTTATTGCCGAAAGGAAGCCTTGATGCCCAAGCCGCCCAATCCCGAGCTCGTGCGCCGCATCCTCGACCTGACCCTGGAGGAACTGGCGGAAAAACCGCCGGAGGCCATCAACATGCGCAGCCTGGCCGCCAAGGCCGGCGTGAGCCCGACGGCGATCTACTACCACTTCTCGTCCAAGGAAGCGCTCTTCGAACGGATCAAGTTCGAGGCTATGGACGAACTCAACCTGGCGATCGAGGCGGCCATCCAGGCCGCCGATCGCGCCGCGGGCGGCGAGGCGGGAGCCGCGATCCGGCTTGGAGCCCTGTGCCGCGCCTTCGTCTCCTGGTGCGGCGAACGGCCCCACGCGGCCAATCTCCTCATGGAGGCCCTGCCGCCTCGCCTGGAACTCGACGAGGAAGCCATGGGGAAGTACTACTCGAGCTATTTTCGCGCCCGGGACCTCATCGCCGCAGCCGCGGAGGAAGGTTCCATGGCCGGCGACCGGGACGCCGATCTCGACGCCTCCGTCGGCCAGGCGGCGCTCTGGGGAATCGCGAGCCTCTATCGCGCAAAGCGGATCCATCCCCGCTTTTGGAACGACATCGGCCCCCTCGTGGAGCGTTTCATCGAGCTCTTCGTGGGGAGCAAAGGAGCATAGGTCATGAATTTCAGGAACATCGTCGTAAGGAAGAGCGCGGCCAAGGTCGCCCTCCTCGCGCTGGCCGCGGGCCTTGGCGCCGCCGCCGCCGCCCAGGGCGCGGCGAGCCCGGGCGCGGGCGCCCCGGCGGCGCGCGCGATCGAGATCGAGATCGAGGCGGGCGCCGGCTACGCGCACACGAAGTGGTTCGGTCCCCTCCCCGTGAAGCTGACGCCGCAGATCGCGGTATGGATCGAGACCGAGGCGGGCGCCTACGTGGATACCGTCCATGTCACCCTGGCCGGCGCCAAGAACCAATGGAAGGGCGGCGCCAAGATCCGTCGCCCCGAGGCGCTGCCGGTCTGGGCCCATGCCCGCGGCGTCAAGGCCGCCGACGGGCTCTTCATGCCGGACGCCGCCACGGCCCTGCCGGATGCCGTCTCGGGCGCGACCCCCAAGGGCTCCTTCACGAGGCGCCTCGAATTCACGAAGCCCCTGCCCGCCGGACGCTACCGCGTCAAGGCAGAGGTCAACCAGAGCTTTGACTTCAACGCGACCTGGGCGGACAAGCTTCCGGCCGACGATGCCCGCTACAACGGCGTCAACGGCCAGCCCTCCCTCGTCTATGAAGGCATTCTCGACCTGGGATCCGGCGCCGCCGTCGTCACCCTTGCGCCCCTTGGCGCGGGTTCCGCCACGGGTCGGGACGGCAAGCTCCGTGCCGGGCTCGCGGGCTTCGACACGGCCCTCCAGATCCTCAGCTCGATCCGGGCCAAGGCCGTATTCTAGTCCTCCCCGCGCGCCCTGGGCGCCGGGTCGCCCAAGGGAAGCGCCGGCGCTCTCTTAAGGAGAGCGCCGCACTCCCTGGGCGAATTGCTTTCACCCGTCGCCGCCCCTAGCATGGGGCGGTGAGCCAGCTTCGCCGGAATCTCGTCTACAACATGAAACGCCGCCGCGAGGCGCTCGGCATTTCGCAGATCGAGCTCGCCGCGCGCGCGGACATCTCCTCGGGCTATGTCGGCGAGCTCGAAATGGGCCGCAAGTTCCCCGCGGACGACATCCTCGAGCGCATCGCCGAGGCCCTCGAGTCGAAGCCCTACCAACTCCTCATGAGCGAGGAGGATCTCGCGGATTCGGGCGGCACGGACGCCTTCTACGCGGCCGCCGAGGCCATCGGGGAGCGGCTCAACGCCGAGCTTGAAGAGCTGAAGCGCCGCGGACGGGGCTGAGCCGGGCGCAGCCGGCGGCGGCCCGGATCGTCACCCGGGACGGCAGGTCCCCGTCCGAATCGCCCAGGATCCGCGCCGCGAAGGCGGCGGCGGCCGCCGCCTCGCCCTCCCCCTCCAAGCGGCAACAAAGCCGCGCCGACTTGCCGTTGAGCGCCGCGAGATAGAACAGCGTGGCCAGGGACTCAGCGAAGGCGCCGAGCCCGGCGAGCGCGCGAGCCGAGATCGAAGGCGGGCCGAGATAGGCCGCGAGCAGCGCCAGCTCGCGCCGCCCGCCCGCCGCGTCGGGCGGCGGGGCGCCGAACAGGCTCACCGCGTCCGTGTAGCCTTCGCACAGCAGGAGCTCCCCCGCGCTTCCGCGCGCGAGCACCCGCGCCCGCCGCAGGGCGAGGGGGTAGCGCTCCGGCGGAACAGTCAGGGGTTCGATGAGCCGGAGCGCCTCGGCGGGCAGGGCCTCGCCCCGCCCCCGCTCGCCGAGGGCGAGCGCCGAGCCGGCGGCAAGGCCGCAGGGGCAGGGAAAGCCGGATATCATGCGCTAATTGTACTCGCCCATGGCGAGAAGGCAAGGTTCAGCTGGTGCGCTTGAGGACGACGACGGTAAGGTCGTCGCCGAACTCCTCGGACTTCGCGAAGGAAGCGAGATCGGCGAGCAGGGCCTCAAGGAGGCCGGCGGCGGTGTCGGACGGCGCGGCGGCCAGGCTGGCCTCGAGCCGCTCGCGGCCGTAGCGCCGGCCCGACGGATCCTGCGCCTCCTCCAGGCAGTCGGTGTAGACGAGAAGGGTGTCGCCGGCGCCCGGGGAGAAGCGAAGGGCCGACCAGCCGCCCTCGAAGCCTTCCTTGCCGAGGGGCGGACCGCGGAATTCGTCCTTCGTCCGCGGGACGATGGGGATGACCTGGTTCGAGCCCGCGCGGCGGAGGAGGATGTCGGGATGGGCGGCGTTGGCGTACTCGACGCGGCTCCCGTCGAAGCGGAGGAGCACCGCGGTGAGGTACTCGTCGACGCCGCCGAGCTCGGCCGCCAGCTCCTCGTGGAGGGCGGTCATGCATTCGCCCAGGGGGCGGCCGCGGAACTCCTCGAAGCGGCGCGCGAAGACCGCGCGGGAAAGGACCGCGGCGAGGCCGGCGCCGACGCCGTGGCCGGAGACGTCGCCGACGACGAGGCCGCGGAGGCGGCCGCCCTCGGCGAAGATCTCGTAGAAGTCGCCGGAGACGCCGGCCGCGGCCCGGTACGCGAGGGCGATGTCCCAGCCTTCCACGGCGGGAGGCTCGGCCGGGAACAGGCCCCGCTGGACGCGCTCGGCGATCACCATGTCGCGTTGCTGGATTTCGGCGGCGTTCTGCTGCGCCAGGCTGTTCCGCTCGATCTCCTCGCCGAGCCGGCGCTGGCGCTCGGTCGCGGACTCAAGCTCCAGGCTCCGCTCGGCGATCTTGCGTTCCAGGGACACGGACAGCGCCTCGATCTCGCCGTAGACGCCGACGAACTGGGTCGCCAGGATGGCGGCGGCGCCGAGGACCAGGAAGAGGAAGGCGTACTTGGAGTAGAACATCTCCCCGCCGGAGTTTACGGCGACGATGTCGACGGCCGCGGCGACGGCGACGACGAGGGCGCCGAGGCCGAGGCGGCCGGCCGCCGAGGAGAAGGCCTTGAGGAGGCGCGCGCCGGGCCCTCCCGACGCGGACCGCGCCTCGGCTATGGTCTTGGGCGCGAGGACGAAGGCCAGCACGTAGGCTAGCTCGAGCGCCGTGGCGACCTCCCAGAGGTTGTGCGCCGTCTCCGGCCGCGCGAAAAGGGCCAGGGGCAGGAAGGCGATCCCGAGGCCGAAGGCGATCTTGGTCACGAGGGTCGCGCGCTTGCCGAGGGCCAGGTCGAAGAAGGCCATGAAGACCGGCAGGAGGAGAAACATCGCGGCGTAGTCGATCCGGAGGAGGACGGCGGTGTCGCGGACGAGGATCGCGGCGGAGCCGGTGCGGGTGAAGAGGAAGAGGCCGAGAAGGATGGTCGCGACGCCGTAGACGAGGTAGGAGCGGTTTTCGGGCCGCTGGGCGAAGAGGATGAAGTGATACAGGCCGAAGAGGGCGTAGACGCCGATCAGCATGATGTCGAGGTATTCGGTGCCGCCGCCGGCGAGCTTCGCGTAGCTGTCGATGACGAGGCCGTCGGTCGCGAGGCCGGTGCGCTCGTCGCTCGGGTCGCCGACGATGTGGAAGCTCAAGACGTTGCGGCCGACCTTCAGCATGCGCTTGTCGAGGGGCACGATCGTGTCGCGGAGGTGGCGCTCGGCTGCCAGGCGGCCGTCGGGCGCGAGGAAGAGCTCGTCGTGGATGCGGTTGCCGTTAAGGTAGAGGGCCCAGCCCTGGCCCGCCCGCGGGACGCGGCAGGACAGGCCGGTCGTGTTGATGAGGGTCAGGTCGGCCTCGAAGACGATCGAAAGGGTGAA
>DAINBW010000099.1:0-8137 GCA_036732745.1 Spirochaetales bacterium
GGGGCGAGGAAGGGATCCGGCGCCGCGTTGGCGGGATCAGCGTAGCCGCAGAGCGGGCAACCGCCCCGAAAATCCTCGGCGCGGCCGGAATGGCCGCACTTGGGGCATTTTACCGAGGAAAAAAAGCGGCCACAGCGCGGGCAGACGCGGGCGTCGTGCTTGACCTCCGCGCCGCAGTGCTCGCAGTAGTAGCGGGGGCGCTTCACCGGCGCCCGCCGAAGGCCGTCAGGCGCGGCCGGAAGAGGGCGGCGGCGCGGCGCGGAGCCGAGGCCGCCGGGGTCAGACCGCTTCCTTCTTGGCGGAATCGGACGAAGAGGAGCCGGACTTCTTGCTGTCGTTGACGTAGAAGCCGGAGCCCTTGAAGATGACGCCCGTACCCCCGCCGATCAGCCGGCGGATGGGTTTACCGCACTCGGGGCAGGAGGAAAGGGGCGCATCCGACATGCTCTGAAACGCCTCGAAAGTCTTGCCGCAGGTCTTGCACTCGTACTCGTAAGTGGGCATGACGATGAACCTCGAAATGTCGGGAATTTTGTAGGAGTAATATACCCAAAACGCGGCGCGGCGTAAAGCCTCCGAGGTCGCGGCGCCCCCTTCCCTCCCGCCGCGGGACGCGGGAGCCCCCGATGAAGGCCGCCGCGTCCCCGGAAAGCCTTACTTTATGACCCCGAGCTCCTTGCCGACCTTGGTGAAGGCGGCGATCGCCTTGTCGACCTGCTCGGCGGAGTGGCCGGCGGAGATCTGGACGCGGATGCGCGCCTTGCCGCGGGGCACGACGGGGAAGGTGAAGCCGATGACGTAGATCCCCTCCTCGAGGAGGGCGTCGGCCATCCGGATCGCGGTCTTCTCGTCATAGAGCATCACCGGGCAGATCGGATGGACGCCGGGCCGGATGTCGAAGCCGGCCTTGGTCATGCCCTCCCGGAAGCGCTTGGTGTTCTCCTCGAGCTTGTCGCGGAGGGCGGTGGACTCGGTGAGCATCTTGAGGCACTCGAGGGTGCCGCCGACGATGGCGGGCGGGACGGTGTTCGAGAAGAGGTAGGGCCGGGCCTTCTGGCGAAGGTACTCGACGATCTCCTTCCGGCCGGAGACGCAGCCGCCGGAGGCGCCGCCCAGGGCCTTGCCGAAGGTCGTCGTGATGATGTCCACGCGGCCCATGACGCCGCAGTGCTCGTGGGTGCCGCGGCCGGTCCTCCCCATGAAGCCCGTGGCGTGGGAATCGTCGACCATGACGAGGGCGCCGTATTTCTCCGCGAGATCGCAGATCTCCTTGAGCTTGACGATGTCGCCGTCCATGGAGAAGACGCCGTCGGTCGCGATCATCACGAGGCGCTTGGAGGAGGCCTCCTTGAGGCAGCGCTCCAAGCCCTTGGCGGGCTTGCCGGTGTCGGGATCGGTCTCCTCGACGTCGCGCATGTCGCCGTGCTTGTAGATCCAGCGCGTCGCCTTGCAGAGGCGGATGCCGTCGATGATGGAGGCGTGGTTCAGGCTGTCCGTGATGATGGCGCAATCCTCGTCGAGCAGGGGCTCGAAGACGCCGCCGTTCGCGTCGAAGCAGGAGGAGAAGAGGATCGTGTCCTCGGTCCCGAGGAAGTCGGAGAGGGCCTTCTCGAGAAGCTTGTGCGGCGCCTGGGTCCCGCAGATGAAGCGGACGGAGGCCATGCCGTAGCCCCACTCGCCGAGGGCCTTTTCCGCGGCCTTGCGGATGCGCGCGTCGTTCGCGAGGCCGAGGTAGTTGTTCGCGCAGAAGTTGAGGACTTCCTTGCCGTCCTTGGCGGCGGCGGAGGAGGCCCGGATGAAGGCGCCCTGGGGCGTCGCGATGACCCGCTCGTTCTTGTAGAGCCCTTCGGACCTGATCTGGGCGAGCTTCGTCTCGAGTTCGCCCTTCAACTTGCCGTACATCATTGCCCCCTTGGCTTCGCGCATAATTGATCGGTGTGCGTATGGTTATTTTATCCCCTATTTCGGGATGCGGCAATGGGATCGAACCGACGTTGCGCGGAATGAAACGGGCCCGGGGCCCCGGGCGCCGGGCAGCTGGCGTTCCTAGGGCAGGGGCGCGTCGGCCCGCCGCCCAGGCAAGGCGCCGCGGCGGCTTCCCTCCTCGACGAGGGCGTCCATGTCGGCCTCCAGGGCGTCGAGGTCGCGCCGGAGCTCCGCGAAGCGTCCCGCCGCGCCGGCGCGCCCCTCGCGCGAAAGCGCCGCCGGGCCGCCGCCCGGCGCGGCTGGATCCGCCTCGGGGCCCTCGCCCTTCGCCGCCGCCTCGCCGCAATAGGGGCAATAGCGGAAATCGGCGAGGTTGAGGCGGCCGCACACGGAACACAATCGTACGGTCATGGCGCTACAGGAGGCTCGCCGCGAGTTCGGCGAGCTCGCTCCGCTCGCTCTTTTGCAGGGTGACGTGGCCGTAGATCGGCTGGCCCTTGAAGGCCTCCACGAGGAAGGAGAGACCGTTGGAGTTCGCGTCCAGGTACATGTTGTCGATCTGGTAGGGATCGCCCGTGAGGACGACCTTGGTCCCCTCCCCCGCCCGCGAGACCAGGGTCTTGATCTCGTGGGGCGTGAGGTTCTGGGCCTCGTCGATGATCATGAACTGGTTCGGGAGGGAGCGGCCGCGGATGAAGGAGAGGGCCTCGATCTCGATGATCCGGTCCTTGACGAGCTGGTCCACGTTGCGCAGGTTCGGGCGCTTGTAGACGCCGAGGATCTGCTCGAGATTGTCGAAGAGGGGCTGCATCCAGTTGGACATCTTCGCCGATTTCTCGCCGGGGAGGTAGCCGATGTCCTTGCCGACCGGCACGACGGGCCGCGTGACAAGCATGCGCGAATAGGTCTTGTCCTCGAGCGTGCGCCGGAGGCCGGCGGCGATGGCCAGGAGGGTCTTTCCCGTGCCGGCCTTGCCGACGAGGGTGACGAGCTTCACGCGGTCGTCGAGGAGGAGCTCCAGCGCGACGCGCTGGCGCGCGTTGAGCGGCGCTATGCCGGCGACGTGCCCCTCCCAGGCCGGCAGGGCCAGGAGGCGGCCGCCCGCCTCGCCGCCCGGGGCCGCGGGCGATTCCCAGCGCGCCAGGACTTCGCGGCCGGCGGTGCGGTCGTGGAGGAGGGCGAACTCGTTCGGGTAGAGCCGGTCCTTCCAGGGCAGTTCGCCCGTCCCCTCAAGGCGAGAGAGGCTTTCCCCCGTGACGTCGATCTCGCGGAAACCCTGGTAGAGGGTGGTGATGTCGACCTTCTGCTTTTCGTAGTCGACGGCGCGCAGGCCCAGGGCGGTCGCCTTGACGCGGGCGTTGATGTCCTTGGACACGAAGAACACGCGCCGTCCGTCGCGCTGGAGGGCGTAGGCGCAGAGGATGATCTTGTTGTCGTTCTTGTCGAGGCCGATCCCTTCGGGCACGTCGGTCGGCAGGCGATACGAGACGCGGAGGACGGAGCCGTTCTCGAGCTTCACGCCCTCGTGGAGATTGCCCTTCCGCGTCAGCGCGTCCAGGAAGCGTATCGCCTCCCTGGCGCTCTTGCCGCGCTGGTCCGGGTAGGTCTTGAGCTTGTCCAGCTCCTCGAGCACCTCGAGGGGCAGGACGATCTCGTTGTCCCGGAAGGACATGATCGACTCGGGGTAGTGGATGAGCACGTTGGTGTCGAGGACGAAGCTTTTGACCTCTTGGGCTGCTTGGTTCATGGCTCTTTGAAGTATCGAGCCTGGCGGCCGAAATCGCAAGTTCGCGGGGGGCCGGGCGGGGGACGGCGCGGCGGGACGGCGGCCGCCGCGCCGCCCCGCGCGCCGGGGAACGTCAGCTCTTGTGCGGCCGGAGGAAGCCGAAGAAGGAACCGACCAAGCCGCCCAGGATGTGGGCGAACTGCGAGATGTTGTCGCGGTTGGCCGCGGCGTTCCAGATCTCCTTGCCGAGGAAGAGCACCATCACGAGGATGAAGGTGAGCGGAACCTCGCCCTTTTCGAAGTTCGTGAAGGAGGAAAGGAGGATCATCATGAACACGATGCCGCTCGCCCCGAGCAGCACGGTGTTGGGAAAGAGGAGGACGTTGAGGAGGCCCGTCACGAGGGAGGTCGCGGCCATCATGACGAGCATGCCCAGGGAGCCGTAGCTCACCTCGAGGATGGGGCCGAGGAGGAGGATGAAGCTGAAGTTCGACAGGAAATGCTCGAGGCTGCCGTGACCGAGGACGTGGGTGAAGAGCTTCACGTAGTCCTGGGCCGCGTTGGTCCTGAAGGGCGCGGGCGTCGAGAACCACCCCTGCGTCAGGCCGGGAAGGACGGTCGCGGACAGGAAGAGGACGAGGGCGGAGACGATGGTGAAGCTCAGGGTGGTGGGGGCATTGTAGCGGATTCTCATGGAGCGCTCCTCTGGTGCGTGCTCCGGCGGGCTAGAGCTCGAGCTCGAGGCCGACGGGACAGTGATCGGAACCGCGAACCTCGGGATGGATCGTCGCGGCCCTGACGGCGGGCATGAGGCCCTCGTCGACGGAATGGTAGTCGAGGCGCCAACCGATGTTGTGCTCCCGGGCCGAGGGCACGCGATAGGTCCACCAGGTGTACTTGCCGGGCTCGGGGCAGAGGCGCCGGAAACAGTCGACGTAGCCGGCGCCGAGCCACTTGCCGAACCAGGACCGCTCCTCCGGAAGATAGCCGGGATTGCCCTCGTTCGCCTTGGGATTGGCGAGGTCGATGGGCTCGTGGGCGATGTTGTAGTCGCCGGCGACCACGACGTGGCGTCCCGCCGCGACGAAGCGGTCGCAGGCCGCGAGCACGGCGTCGCAATACCGCAGCTTGTAGTCGAGCCGGGCGCCCGCGTCCTGGCTGTTCGGGAAATAGCAGGACAGGAGGACGAAGTCGCCGTAATCGGCCACGAGGGTCCGGCCCTCGTCGTCGAACTCGTCCACGCCGAGGGGGCCGATGGAGCGGGGCTCCCGCTTGGAGAGGATGGCGACGCCCGAATAGCCGCGGCGGCGCGCCGAGGCGTAATAGGCGCGATAGTTGCCGCCCCGGCCGTCGGCGGGCGCGAGGAACTCCTTGGGAAGCTGCTCGGGGTGGGCCTTGGTCTCCTGCAGGCAGAGGATGTCCGGGCTTTCGGCCGCGAGCCACTCGAAGAGGCCCTTGCCGCCGCAGGCGCGGATGCCGTTCACGTTCCAGGACAGTATGCGGGTCATGCCGTGTTCCTTGTTTTCTCTCGACGCTCGAATCGGCCGCCCCGCGACGCGGGGTTGGCGCCGCCGCGCGGGCGGGGCCGGGCCCGGGTCAGGGACTTTCCTGGACCTGGAGCTCGACGGCGAGCACGATGCGATACGTCTTTCCGCGATAGGCGGTGAACTTGCGCGTCACGACATAGTCCCCGATCCTGCAGCCGACGCTGTGCTCGCCGGGCTCGACGTTGAACGAGGGCTTGCCCGTGTGGTCGAGCTTTTGGCCGTCCAGGCTCACCTGGGCCGAGTCGGGAGCCTCGATGACGACAAGGGGGGCAGTGTCCTGCAGCTCGACGAGGAGCTCGAGGGTCCGGCCCTGTTCGATGGCGAAGGAGCGGCTCTCGTCGCGGTAGGCGTCGGAGGCGACGCGGAGGAAGTGGCTCCCGCTCTTGAGGACGATGGGGTCCTTGCCCTCGAGCTGCCGCTGGTCGGACAGGCGCTTGTCGTCGATGGACACGGCGACGGGGGCGCGCTCGGCGCCTTCGGGGTACTTGAGGACGAGGCGGAAGGCGCCTTCGTCGGTGAGCAGGGGCCGGATCCGTATCTGGAACTGCGCCGTCTCGAGCTCGGAAGGGAGGCCCTTCGTCACGGGGAAGAGCTTGAAGAGGAGGGGAAAGTCCTTGGGCTCGGCGACGACGGGAATGACGGTCGCGTAGGGCGAGCTCTTGAGGCCGTGGTCCTTGCGCAGGGGGATCTGGACGACGAAGCCGGCGCGGGCGGGAAGGGGCTGGGTGAGGATGCGGGAACCCTCGTAGCCGAAGCGGTTCTTGTCCGGCGCCGGATCGACGCGGCGCCAGAGCTCGTAGGCGAGGGCGCCGGGCATCGCGAGGGAGGCTTGGGGCGCCTTCACCTCGATCTCGACGCCGTGGATGAAGGGCGAGGCCTTGGGCATGACGATGGCGACGGCGTCGTTGTAGCCGATGGAAAAGCGCGAACCCTCGGAGGCTTCGGGACTCAGGGTGGCGATGCCGGCGATGATGGTGCGGAGCTCCTCGCCGAAGGCGGGGAAGGACGCCGCCGCGGCGGCGAAGACGGCGAGGAGGAGAGGCAACAAGCGCAAACGAGCTTTCATCGCGTACCCTTCGGGATGAGGGGCTCTGGATCGCGGGCCTCGCCGCGGCTCCTGACCTCGAAGTGCAGGTGGGGACCGGTGGAGAGGCCGGTTGATCCGACCCGCCCGATCATCATACTCGATTCCACGCGGTCGTTCAACCGCACGTTTCGCAGCGAAAGATGGCCGTACACCGTCTGCCAGCCGCCCTCGTGGTCGATGACGACAAATTCGCCGAGCACCGGATCGACGCCGGAGGCCGAGACCCGTCCCTCGCGGGCGGCGTAGACCTCCGTGCCGCTCGGCGCCGCGAGGTCGATGCCGTCGTGCATCGCGGTTCGGCCGCTCACGGGACTGCGCCGCAGGCCGAAGCCGCTCGTCAAACGGGCGGCGGGCAGGGGAAAGCGGAAGAGGAGGCCGAGGAAGAGCGCGCGCTCCTCGGGATTGAAGCGGGCGCCGCGGAAAAACACGAACCGGTTCGGCCCGCCGCGCCCCTCAAGCGTGATGGCGGCGCCCTGGGCCTCGTCCCGGTAGGAGATGAGATAGTCGAGATCGGTCGAGGCCTTTGCGGGGGCGAAGAGGCCGGGCGCCGAGGGCACGAGGATCGTCTCGCCGGGCAGGAACTCGCGCGCCCGGTCCAGGCGGTTCAGGGTCGCCAAGGTCTCGTAGGGAAGGTTGAGCCGGGCGGCGAGGGAAAAGAGGTCCACGACCCTTCGCGGCTCGTAGACGTACATCACGAGGTCGGGCTCGGGCCCGCCGGAGCGAAGCGCGGTGTAGGAGGCGGCGAGCTGTTCCTGATGCTGGACATAGAGCTGGTCGTCCGGCCCCAGGGAACCGAGCTTCGGGTAGCGCGAAACGCCCGAGGCGGCCGCAACCGAGCCGGCCGCGCCCGAGCCTGCCGCGCCCGCCGGCTGGGCGCTCGCCGGACCGGCGCCCGCCACGGCGAGCAGGGCGGCCGCCGCGCCGAACAGCGCGAGGGCAAAGCGACGCCCCGCGCGAAGAAGCTCCGCCGGCGAAGCCCTCATCGACCGGCGGAGGTATCGGCCGGGCGGGCGGGGCCGCGGCGGCGAATCATCCTGCGCGCCGAAGCGACGGCGAGGAGGCCCAGGAAGGACAGGCCCGCGAGGGCCGTGAAGACCGCGCGATGTTTCGTGGCGAGGGCCCAGAGCGGCCAGACCGCGAGCGCCGAGGCGCCGACGATGCCGAGGGCGGCCAGGAGGACAAGGCCGAAGCGCCGGAATCTCGCCAGGGAGCGATCGGCGGCGTCCCGGGCCAGGGAGTCCTGGCCGGCGAAGGAACCCGGCTTCCTCACCGCGAGGCTCCCCGCCGCAACACCGAGCGCGCCTTGACGTAGAGGAGGGAAAGCTCGGCGTCGCGGAGGGCCTTGCCGCGGGGGGGGCGGCGCGGATCGAGGCGGAGGAGGAGGCGCCGCGCGCGGGCTTCGATGTCCGCCGGCGCCTCGGAACCCGAAAGGCCCGGGCGTTCGAGTTCCTTGCCGACGAGCTCCACGAGGACGCCGAGCTCGGAGCCCTCCTCGGCGCCGAGCATCGGCGCTTCGCGATCGAGCCAGGCCTCGAAGGCGGCGGGGCTCGAAAGGCTGCCGCCCGAAAGGAAGGCGGCGCCGCCGAAGGCTTCCTCGAGCCAGGCTTCCGCGACCGCGACGGCCGAGCTTTCGACGAAGTACGCCTCGCCGAGGGAACGGCGCAGCGATTCTGCGAGCGCGAGCGCGGAAGGGGCGGAGAGCGCCCGGCGGGCGAGGTAGGTCCGCAGGGCCAGGGCTCCGAGCGCGCCGCCGACCACCTCGTCGACGAGGGGAATGGGATCGCGGATGACGATGGACATGAACAGGAACACGACCAGGAAGACTCCCGCGGAGGCGAAAACCCGCAGGGC
>DAINBW010000100.1:0-8089 GCA_036732745.1 Spirochaetales bacterium
AGGGCGGCCTCGGGGAGGGGCGGGGAGGGCGGGGCGGCGCGGGGCGTCGCGAGGGCGCGGATGACCGCGACCGCGGCCACGGCGATTAAGGCCGCGAGAATCAAGGCGAGTGCTGCGCTCATGCTGGTCTGGGCTCCTCAACCCGCAAGGAGTATCGCGCGCCCGTGACCGTCGGTCAACGGCCCCGCTTCGCTCGCCTCCGCCGCGTGGTCCCGGCGGCGCCCGGAGGCGCGATGCGCGGAAAAGGCCGCTTCGCTCGCCTCCGCCGCGCCGCGGTGCTATACTGGGGCGCGTCGCGCCGCGGTTCCGGACAGGAGCCATCGCGCGGGATAAGGAGCCTTGTCATGGCGGAGAAAAAAGCGGGCGTTTCGATCGGGGCGAAAGCCTTTCTCGCGAGCTTCCTCATACTTTTGGCCCTCATGGTCGGCGCCGGCGTCCTGACGCGGATCGTGCCGAGCGGCGCCTTCGAGCGCGTCGAGACCGCCGAGGGGACGATCATCGATCCGGCCAGCTACCGGCCGACGCCCCGCCCGGACTACCCCGTCTGGCGCTGGTTCACGGCGCCCTTCGAGGTGCTCGGTTCCGAGGACGCGCTCACCGTGATCGTCATCGTGGCCTTCATCGCCATCGTCGGCGGATCCTTCGCGGTGCTCCAAAAAGCCGGCATCCTGCAGGGCGCCGTGGATGCGCTCGCGCGCCGGGCGGGAGGGCGGAAGTACCGCCTCCTGGCCCTCGTGACGCTTTTCTTCATGCTGATCGGCTCGCTCATGGGCATCTTCGAGGAAGTGATCCCCCTCGTGCCCGTCGCGATCGCGCTTGCCGTCTCGCTCGGCTGGGACCTCACGGTCGGCCTCGGCATGAGCATCCTCGCGACCGGCTTCGGCTTTTCCGCCGCCATCGCCAATCCCTTCTCCATCGGCACGGCCCAAAGGTTGGCCGGCGTTCCGGTCTTTTCGGGCGCCGCCTTCCGGGTCGCGGTCTTCGCGCTGATCTACGCCCTCTATGTCGCCTGGCTTGTCCGGGCCGCCAAGCGCTCCGAGCGCCTGGCCGCGCATCCGGCGGCGCCGGCCGCCGCGGCCGCCGCCCCGTCCGCCCTTGCGTCGGCCTTGTCGGCCCAGGCGTCCGCCCCGTCCGGCGGCGGCGAAGCCTCCGGGCCGGGCGCGACGGCCTCCTTCGAAGCCCCGCGCGTCGCCCGCGGCATCCGCTTTTTCGCGGTCGCGGCGGTTCTCCTCCTCGCGGCGGTCATGACGATCTCGCTGACGGGAAGCCTCTCCGACTATTCGATGCCCATCACCGCCCTGCTGTTCCTCGCCGCCGGCCTCGGCTCCGGCCTCGTCGCCGGCCTCGGGGCGCGGCGCGCGGGCAAAGCCTTTTGGGAAGGCCTCGTCGCGGTCTTGCCGGCGGCCGTCCTCATCCTCATGGCGATCAGCGTCAAACGCATCATCGTCTCGGGCGGCATCATCGACACCATCCTCGAGACCGCGCGCCGGGCCGTCGCGGATTCCTCGACTTACGGGGCGGCGGCCCTCATCTACCTGCTCACGCTGTTCATGAACTTTTTCATCGGCTCGGCGACCGCCAAGGCCTTTCTTCTCATCCCGATCATCGCGCCCCTCGGGGATCTCGCGGGGGTGAGCCGGCAGACCGTCATCCAGGCCTTCGCCTTCGGCGACGGCTTCTCGAACATGCTCTATCCGACGAACGCCGTCCTTCTCATCAGCCTCGGCATCGCCGGCATGTCCTGGCCGACCTGGCTCAGGAAGACCTGGAAGCTCCAGGCGGGCATGTTCCTCGTGACGATGGCGCTCCTGATGCTCGCCGTGGCGATCGGCTATTCCTGAAGCGGATCGGGGCGCGGGGCTTGGCGCCTGCCTGCCCCGCCTGTTTCCGCGCCGGCGCTTGCGCCCGCGCCGGGCGTGCCGGCACAATCGGCTCCGGCGGCAGCGGTCGCGCCGGTCCCTCCGGCCCAATCGGCTCCGGCGGCAGCGGGCGCGCCCGCGCCGGCCCCGGTTGCCGCGCCGGCCGAACCGGCCCCCGCTGCGAGGGCGAGGAGTGCCCGCAGATCCCGGTCCCCGACCGCCCGGTCGGCGCTTTCGAGGAATTCCTCCATCCTCGGGGCCCCTTCCGCGCGGTAAACGGCCGCCTGGAGGCCCATCTCGAGGCGGTCGAGCTGCTTGACGAGCCGCGCCTCGGGGCTTTGGCCCGCTTCGAACTCTTCCCACAGCGCCACGAGCTCCGCCGCCTCCGGAAGGCCGTCGAGGACCCGCGCCAGCGATTCCCGCTCGAGTCTCGCTTTTTCCTCCGGAGGAACGCCGTCGGCCGGCGTGATGTCGCCGGCATAGACCTCGCAGAGTTCGTGGACGAGGGCCATGAGGACGGCCTTTTCGCGCCGCAGCCCCTCGTGGGGCGGGCGTCCGGCCAGGAAAAGCGCGAGGAGGGCGGTGCCGAAGCTGTGGTCGGCGACCGATTCGCAGGCGGCCTCGGGTAGCCCCCGCTTGAGCCAGCCCTGCCTGAAGAGGCGCTTGAGGCCCATGGCCCGGAGATAGACGCGGAGGAGGGCCTCCCCTTCGCGATCCTGGGCGGGGGAAGGGGCGCCGAGGAGCGCCGCCTCCGGCTGGCCGGCTTTGCGTTTCATGCGGCACATCCTAGCCTCCGCGCCGATTCCGGCGCAAGGGAAGGGGAGGCGCAACCCCTTGACGAGGCAGGGGCGCTATGCTTTAATTACCAAAGAGAATTCCGGCGGAGGTTCTGGAGCCTCCGGCGAGTCCTGATCGCCTCGCGAAGGAGATGCGAAAGTGCCCTGCGGACGTAAACGAAAGCTCAAGAAGATAGCGACGCACAAGCGCAAGAAGAAGAAGAGAAACAACCGGCACAAGACCCGGAAGTAACGTCGCCTCTTCAGAGCGAGAATGGCCGTCCCTCGGGACGGCTGTTTTATTTAACGCGCTTGCCTCTCTCCGCATCATGGGGTACCATTGGCGGGATATGGCGAGGGATATCGACGTTTACCAGCTCGTGCGCTCCTTCGCGCACAAGAACAACATCTCCGAAATTGAGTATCGCGCCTTCGCGGACGCGGTGCAGCGGCAGGCCCGCCTTGCCTCGCAGGACGAGCCCCTGTACCGCGATCTTTCCATCAATCCGGACACCGTCCTCGTACCCCGGCTTTTCCTCGTCGCGAAGGAAAAAAAGCTCGCCATCGAAACCGCGGGCAACGACATTCGCCTGATCATCCTCCCCGAACGCTATTCCGAGGCGTTTTTCCAGGAATACCAGCGGATCGAGGAAAATCCCGACATTCCCTTCCCCGACGAGGACAGCCTCAAGCTCATCGTCCCCTCGGAGTGGATCCAGTCGATTTCCCTCGACACCGACCTCGGCGTCGTCTCCGACAAGGGCGGCGAACCGCGGGTGCCCCTCTACAAGCTGGTCTTCCCCGAGAGCCTCAAGCCCATCGTCCTGCCCTCCGCCTACGTGCCCGACAAGCTCCTCGAGTGCGCCGTGCTCAAGGTCCGGCAGTATCTCCGGCGCGGCGCGAACAAGGATTTCATCCAGAACAAGCTCCATTACGCCTTTCCGGCCAAGGACATCCAGCTCAAGGACACCCTCGGCGCGATCCTGACGAAGCCCTACGAGGCGATCGCCGAGCTCAAGAAATCCTCCAACGATTTCATCTTTCCCTTTTGGGCCTACCTGACGAGCCACCTCAAGAAGGACCTCGACAAGAAGGCCGACAAGACGCCGGAGGATCTCGCGGTCTACCAGGCGGCCGCCCTTTGCGAATTCTACGCGAACCACTACAAGGGCAAGGCCCAGCGCCTCCTCGACGTGGAAACCGCCTACAAGGCCCTCGACCAGGCTATCCGCAAGCCGCCCTACAATTTCACGATCGAGGACGTCATGGCCTTCCGCGACACGAAGGGCCAGCCGCTGCTCGGCAAGTACAACCGCGAGGAACTGGAAAACCGGCTGAAGGAAAAGACGACGAAGGCCGATCCGACCGCCCTCCCGGAAATCCTCGTCGTCGCGACGGGGAAGGGCCGGCGGGTCTACGTCGCCAAGGACCGCGCCTTTCCGCTCTTCCTGCGTCTCGTCACGGAGGCCCGCGCCGACCTGCGCGGCCGGCTCCTGGACCAGTGGCGCCGCGTGCTCGAGGAGTTCCGCCACCTGCCCTCGATGGACGACGATTCGGCCTATGTCGCGGAACTTGAGGTTCTCGTGGAGGCCCGCTACCCCCTCCTCTTCGCCCTCATAGAGGAAGGGCTCCTGCCCCTGATCCACGAGGAGCTCGTCAGCCGCGGCGAAGCCCCTCCCGATCTCGATCACCTCTTCTACAAGGGCGCCTTGGTGCCCATCGACGAACTCCTCGAGCTGCCGCGCAAGACCATGCTGACCGACGCCCGGATGCTCCTGCCCTTCTGGTATACGGTGCCCTTCCTGGCCGGCCTGGTCCGGTTTTTCCGTCGGCTGGGAGGCGAAGGGCGGCGAGAGGCCGCGGAGCGGCGCCAGGCGCAGGTCCCCCCCCTCCCGAACCTCCCCGAGGCCGCCTCGGCCGGAAAGGGGACGCCGCAGGGCCCGAAGGACCGCCGGGTCGAGTTTTCGCAGGCGGCCGCGGCCGTCGCCCGCGAGCTCGTGCCTTCCGGCTACAGCCTGGACGAGTACCTGCGCGAACTCGAGGGGCGCTGGAACACCCTGATCAACCCCTCCGCCAAGGCCAACCTGACGGAAGACGTGAACAGTCTCGTCCGGGATTACCTCCGCAACGTGCTCCGCACCATGCGCGCGACCGCCTTCAACGCCGAGCGGGTCCGCGGCCTGGCCGCCACCCTCGCGGATTCGCCGAGCCTCCTCAAGATAAAGAACCACGCCGCGCTCGAGCAGTATATCCAGCTCTATATGGCGAAGGTGCTGCGGCGAAACTAGCGCGGGCTGCCGCCTACGGCGCTTGTCCAAGCGGCGGCCGCGGTCCCGGTCCCGGTCCAGGTCCGGATTTCCCGCCCCAACTCTCCTCCTTCGAACCCTTACACTTCTTCGTGCTTTGCCGGGGCAGGTGGTCCTGCCCCCGAGGTCGTTGATGCTTTTCGTTTTGTAAGATGAAACGCCCTTTCGAAAATTACATTTTCCCAATTGCGAGCCGCGCCAATCATGCTATAATTCGAAGAACGCAATCTCCCCGATCCCTCTTCAGGGAAGGAGCTCGCATGCCGCATACGATTCTTGTCATCAATCCCGGTTCGACGTCGACCAAGATCGGCGTCTTCGAGGATCTCAAGGAACTCTTCACCGAGGGCGTCGTCCACTCGGCCGAGGAGATCGCCTCTTTCCCGAACATCGCCGCACAGTACGACTTCCGCCGCCGCCACATCGTCGAGGCGCTCACGAAGCGCGGCTTTGATCCCAAGCGGCTTTCCGCGGTCGTCGGTCGCGGCGGCCTCCTCCGGCCCATCCCCGGCGGCGTCTACGCCGTCAACGAGGCCATGAAGGCCGACCTCTCCGCCGCCAAGTACGGCGAGCACGCCTCGAACCTTGGCGCCCTGATCGCCGACTCCCTCGCCAAGGAGCTCGGGATTCCCGCCTTCATCGCCGATCCCGTCGTCGTCGACGAGCTCGACGAGCTCGCGCGCGTCTCGGGCCACAAGCTCTTCCAGCGCCGCTCGATCTTCCACGCCCTGAACCAGAAGGCCGTGTCGCGGCGCTGGTGCCGCGAGAACGGCCGGAAGTACGAGGAAGCCACCATCATCGTGGCCCACATGGGCGGCGGCGTGTCGGTGGGCCTCCACAAGGACGGCCGCGTCGTGGACGTCAACAACGCCCTGAACGGCGAGGGGCCCTTCAGTCCCGAGCGCTCCGGCACCCTGCCCGCCGCCGACCTCGCCAAGCTCTGCTTCTCCGGCAAGCACTCGGAGAAGGAGGTGCTCAAGATGATCACCGGCCAGGGCGGCCTCGTCTCCTTCATGGGCTCCAACGACATGCGCGTCGCCGAGAACGCCTACCGCGCCGGCGATCCCGTCGGAAAGCTCTACTACGAGGCCTTCATCTACCAGGTCGGCAAGTCCGTCGGCGCCCTCGCCGCCGCCGCCCGCCGCAAGGTGGACGCGATCATCCTCACCGGCGGCATCGCCTACGGCAAGGAAGTGGTCCACGGAATCACCGAGATGTGCGGCTTCATCGCCCCCGTCGTCGCCTACCCCGGCGAGGGCGAGCTCGAGGCCCTGGCCCTGGCCGGCTCCCGCGCCCTCTCCGGCGAAGCCGTCGCGCAGGCGTACTGACAAGGAAACCGAGCGATGAAGACGATAGCCGACATCATCGAGGCGGCCAAGCGCTCCGGCCGCAAGCGGATCGCGGTCGCCGCGGCCCAGGAACACACGGCCCTCGAGGCCGCCGTGGACGCGTGGAAGGCCGGCCTGGCCGAGCCCGTCCTCGTCGGCGACCTCGCCGCCATGGACGCGATCGCGGCCGAGCTCAAGCTGGACCTGTCCCCCTTCGAGCGCATCGAGGAGAAGGACGTCGCCAAGGCCGCCGCCAAGGCGGTGGAGCTCGTGCGCGAGGGCAAGGCCGACATGCTCATGAAGGGCATCCTCGACACCTCCGTCCTCCTCAAGGCGGCGCTCAACAAGGAGACCGGCATCAACGCCGGCCGCCTCGCCAGCCACGTCGCCGTGATGGAGTGCGCCCACTACCACAAACTCTTCCTCGTCACCGACGCCGCGATCAACATCGCGCCCGACGTGCCCGCCAAGCTCGACATCATCGCCAACGCGGTCCAGGTCGCGCGCGCCCTCGGCGTGGAGACGCCCAAGGTCGCCCTCCTGGCCGCCGTGGAGAAGGTCAACCACGAGAAGATGCCCTGCACGGCGGACGCCGCGATCATCACGCAGATGAACCGCCGCGGCCAGCTCAAGGGTTGCGTCGTCGACGGCCCCCTCGCCCTCGACAACGCGGTGAGCGCCGAGAGCGCGAAGATCAAGAAGATCGTCTCCGAGGTCGCGGGCGACGCCGACGTACTCGTGGCCCCCGACATCGAGGCGGGCAACGTGCTCTACAAGTGCCTCCTCGACCTCGGCGGGGCGAAGGGCGCGGGGCTCGTCATGGGCGCCGCCAAGCCCATCGTGCTCACGAGCCGCGCCGACAGCGCCGAGACCAAGCTCGCCTCCATAGCCCTCGCCTCGCTGGCGAGCAAACAAGGAAAAGGAGAGACCAATGGCAAATAAAGGCAAACCCGAGATCGACCGGGAGCGCTGCAAGGGCTGCCACCTCTGCGTGCGCGCCTGCCCGACCAAGGTGCTCGAGCCGGATTCGGAGCCGAATTCCTGGGGCTATTACCCCGCGAAGGCGGCCAACGTCGACAAGTGCATCGCCTGCGGCAACTGCTACGCGGTTTGCCCGGACGTCGCCGTGACCGTCTACAAGCTGTAAGGAGGAGCTCGATATGTCCGAAGAGAAGCGCCTCATGAAAGGCAACGAGGCCATCGGCGAGGCCGCCGTCCGCGCGGGCTGCCGTGCCTATTTCGGCTACCCCATCACGCCGCAGAACGAGCTCACCGCCTACATGGCGAAGCACATGCTCGACAAGAAGCGGACCTTCATCCAGGCCGAGAGCGAGACCGCCGCGATCAACATGGTCTTCGGCGCGGCCGCGACCGGCGCCCGCTCGATGACGAGCTCCTCGAGCCCCGGCATCTCCCTCAAGCAGGAAGGCATCTCCTACGCCTGCGGCGCCGACCTCCCCATGGTCATCGTCAACATCGCCCGCTCCGGCCCCGGCCTCGGCGGCATCTCCCCCGGCCAGGCCGACTACTTCCAGTCGACCCGCGGCGGCGGCCACGGCGACTACTTCCACCTCGTGCTCGCGCCCAAGAGCGTGCAGGAGGCGGCCGACCTCACCTACAAGGCCTTCGAGCTCGCCGACAAGTGGCGCATGCCCGTCATGATCCTCGCGGACGGCCTCATCGGCCAGATGATGGAGGGCGTCGTCCTTCCGCCCGCGATCGATCCCGAGTCCCTGCCCAAGAAGCCCTGGGGCGTCGGCCACCAGGCCGACACGCACCGCCCCAACAACCACGTCTCCTCGATCAACCTCGTGCCCGTG
>DAINBW010000101.1:0-8071 GCA_036732745.1 Spirochaetales bacterium
CTTGCGGACGTTCGTCAGCTTGGCGCGGAGGCGGAGGATGGCCTTGGTGTGCAGCTGGCTGACGCGGGATTCCGTGACCTCGAGGACCTGGCCGATCTCCTTCAGGGTCAGATCCTCGTAGTAGTAGAGCACGAGGACCTTTTTCTCCTTCTCGGGGAGCTCGTTGATCGACTGCGCGATGACGCGCTTGACCTCCTCGCGCTCGACCGAGGCGTCGGGGTTGAGGCTCGTCGGCGACTCGATGCTCTCGCCGATGGAGATCTTGTCGGAGTCGTCGCCGGAGTACCAGACGTCGTTCAAGGAAAGCACGGAGGTGCCGGAGATCTTGAGCATGGTCTTGAGGAGCTCGTCCTCGGTCAGGCCGAGGGCGCCCGCGATCTCCTGGTCGGAGGCCGGGCGGCCGAGCTTGGCCTCGAGGCTGACGACCGCCTCCTCGATTTCCTTGGTCTTTTGCCTGACGGAGCGGGGCACCCAGTCGATGGACCTGAGTTCGTCGAAGATCGCTCCGCGGATGCGCGTGACGGCGTAGGTCTTGAACTTGACGTTCTTCTCCGGATCGAACTTGTCGATCGCGTCGAGGAGGCCGAAGACGCCGAAGCCGACCAAGTCCTCGAACTCGACCGTGTTCGGCATGCTCGCGGCCACCTTGCCCGCCACGTATTTGACGAGGGGGGCGTACTGCCGGATGAAGGCGTCGCGGATCTTGGGATCCCGCGTTCGCTTGTAGAGGGGCCACAGCTCTTCTTCGCTCAGCCGCTCGTGCGGATTCTCGGCCATTTCGCTCACCCTTTCTGGTCTCGTTTAAGCAATGTTCTAACCGCTTGGGCGAGGACGGCGGGATCGGAATCCCCGCCGCCGCCCTTGGAGGACTTGGATGCATGGCCCCGATCCTCGTCGTCCCTGCCCGGCGCCGCCCCCGCCTCGTGGTAGGCCGGGGTGGAGACGAAGCTCTCGGAGAGGGAATCGAGGTCGGGAAGCACGTCGAGCTCGTCGAGGCCGACGCTGCGGGGCCGGGATTTCCCGTTCGAGGCGGGGCCGGGGCCGGCGGGAAGGGCGGATTCCGCCGCTTCGTGGACCGGTTCGGCGTCCTCGACGAAGGACCCCCCCGTGAAATCGTAGTCGTCGTCGTCGCCTTGCGGCGCGGCGCGCGCGGCCGCCCGCGGAGCGGGCGCGGGGCGCGGGGCGGGCCGGGGGGCGGCTTCGGAAGCGCCGGGAAGGGAGGCGAGCTCCTCCGCGTCCGCGCCCACGGGCTGGAGGCCCGCGGCGTAATCTGCCTCCGCGTCGCCGGAGGCCGGGAGGGGGCCTTCGGCGGGAAGCACGATGTTGACGGAACCACCGAGGGGGGAGGCTTCCGCTTCCGGCGCGCCGGGCCCGGCGCCGCCCTCGAAGAGCTCGGAGAGGAAGCGGCGCGCCAAGGCGAGGGCGCCGAAAACGACGCCGCCGAAGACGAGCCCCCCGAGGAGGGCCCTGAGGGCGAGGGCGAGGAAGCTCACGCCGGAGAGCGCGCCGACGATGGCCGATACGACGGCCGCGGCGCCGGAGGCGATGAGCGATGCACGAACGTCGGAATTCACCCGATGCCCTCCCCCGTTTCCCTAGAAGAGTAGGCCGAAACCGAATCATACGTCAAGTTCGACCTCGCCTTCGCGCCAGCGGCGCGCCCTAATCCTTGCCGAAGAGCTTCTTGATGAAGCGGCCGATGCCCCGGTCGTCGGTGAATTCCGTCTTCTCGATCCGGGTGACGAGATGCTGCACCGAGATCGCCGCCTTGGACTTCGGATCCGCGACGAGGAAGGGCTTTTGCCGGATGACGCCGGTCGGCACCGCGGGATCGTCGTAGATGCAGCCGAGGTACTCGACCTTGAGGTTCAGGAACTGCCCGGAGATGTTGATGATGCGCTCCGCCACGCGGCGCCCCTCGGTGACGGACTTCACCCGGTTGACGACGAGCTTGAGGCCGATGTTGAGGTTCTCTATCTCCGTCGCGATGATCTTGATGATGCCGTAGGCGTCCGTGATCGCGGTGGGCTCGGGGGTCGTCACGATGATGGCGTCGTCGGCGGCCGCGACGAAGGCGAGGACGTTGCTCGACACGCCGGCGCTGGTGTCGATGATGACGATGTCGGCCTCCGAGAGGGTATAGAGCTCGCTGATGAAGTTCTGGCGCTCCTCTTCGGAGAGGTTGGCGATCTTGGAGAAACCGGAGGCCCCGGCCACGATCCTGATCCCGTATTCGGTGTCGAGGATGATCTCGCGCATCGTCTTCTGCTTGCGGATCACGTGGTAGAGGTTGAACTTCGGGATCATGTTGAGCATGACGTTGACGTTGGCGAGGCCGAGGTCGGCGTCCATGACGATGACCCGCTTGCCCATCTGCGCGTAGGCGATGGCGAGGTTGACCGAAAGGTTCGTCTTGCCGACGCCGCCCTTGCCGCTCGCCACCGCGATGATGCGGGTCTTCTTGGCGGGGGCGCCGGGGGCGGCGCCCTCGGCGCCCGGCGAGGCCGACGGGCCGCCGTTCCGGGCCGCGGCCGGCGCGGTCTTGGCCCCCATGATCTCGCGCAAGGCCTGTGCCTGGTCTTCCATCGCTTACTCCGTTCGGGCCGCGCTCGGGCCCTCGTTCGCGTAGCTCGCGGCGGCTTTTCCCGCCGCGCCCCGGCCTTCGGCGGCCGGTCCCTCCCCGTAGCGCGCCTCGACGCGGGCGCGATCCACCCTGAAGCCCTCGAGCCGCGTCAGGAGGCTCGTCACCTCCGCCCGCTCGATGTCCTGCGGCACCCGCTGCCCCGTCGTGAGGTAGGAGATGGGCTTGCGGCGCTCGGCGAGGGCGGAAATGGCGTTGCCCACCCGGTTCGTCTCGTCGAGCTTCGTCAGCACCACGGCGCGGTAGCCGAAGGGCTCGAACTGGCGCAGGGTCTCGGCGATGTCGCTCGTCTTCATCGTGGCGGGCACGGCGAGGTGGACCTCGACGCCCGGGCCGCAGGCGGCGACGAGGCGCTGCATCTCCGCCAGCCTGACCGCGTCGCGCGGACTCTTGCCGATCGTGTCGACGAGGATCACGTCCGCGTCGGCGTGGAGGGCGATCGTCTTCTTGAGGTCCTCCGCCGTCTCCACGCAGGAGACGGGCACGCCCATGATGTTGCCGTAGGTCTCGATCTGCTGCCTGGCGCCGATGCGGTAGTTGTCGATCGTGATCATCCGCACGGAGCGGGGCTTTTCCCCGCCGATGCCGACGGCGTAGATGGCCGCGAGCTTGGCGATCGTCGTGGTCTTGCCGACGCCCGTCGGGCCGACGAGGGCCAGGACGCGGGGACCGCGGCCGGGGCGCTCGCGCCAGAGCTCGACGGAATCGCCTATCATCTCGAGGAGGGAGGCCTCGACCTCGGGCCAGTCCTCCAGCGCCTCCAGCGTGAAGTCGCGGCGGATGGCGCCGACGAGGGCGCGGCGGAAGCCCTCCGTGAAGTCGTTCTGCGCCAGGAGCTCGTCGGCGCGCGCGATGGACTCGTGGTCCTCCGCCTCGACCGCGCGGGAGGGACGCTCGTCCATCGTCGCCTTGAGGTCGCGGATCTCCGAGAGGACGCGCTCCAGGGCCGCGTCGGAGCGCGACTGCTCGGAGCGCGCCTTTTCGAGGATCTTGCGCTTCTCCTCCTCGAGATCGGTCGGCGGCCGCGGCGCGGGCCGGGACTCCGGACGGATGTAGCCGGTGACTTCCACGGCCTCCCGCGCGAAGAGGCCGAGGATGCCGCCGGCCCGGACCGTCCGGTGCGAAAGGATCTGCGCCTGTTCGCCGTACTTGGCGCGGACCCGGTCGAGGGCCTCGCGGTGGGACGGCGCTTGTTCGGTGAAATATTGCATCTTTTATCCTTCCAAACGTATCTCGCCGACGGCCTCGACCCGGACCTCGGCCGCGATTTCCGGCACCGAAAGCACGACGAGATCGGGGATTTCCCGCTCGGTGCTCGACTTGACGCGGGCCCGCGCCGCCTCGGAGCAGAGGATCACCGGGAACCAGCCCTTCTGCTGCACGGCGGCCACGGCGCGCGTCAGCGCCTTGATCCATTGCCGCTGGGTCGCGGGCTCGAGCGCCGAGAGGGCGCCGAGCGGCGAGTCGACGCGGCTGTCGATGATCTTCTGCTCGAGGGGCGGCTCGATCGTGAGCACGCGGAGGGTCCGGTCGGAATCCGCGTACTGGAGGCAGATCTGCCGGCCCAGCGACTGGCGGGCCTTCTCCACGAGGAAGCCCGGATCCTTCGTGACGCCGGCGTAGTCCGCGAGGGTCTCGAGGATGGCGACCATGTTGCGGATGGAGACCTGCTCGCGGAGGAGGCCCTGGAGGACCTTCTGCGCCTCGCCGAGCGACAGGCGCTTCTGGGCCTCGTCGACGACGGCCGGGTAGTCCTTCTTGAGCGCGTCGAGGATGGCCTGGACCTCCTGGCGGCCGAGGATCTCCGAGGCGTGGCGCTTGATGATCTCCGTGAGGTGGGTCGCGATGATGCTCGGCGCGTCGACCACCGTGTAGCCGGAGCGCTCCGCGCGGTCGCGGTTGTCCTCGGAGATCCACAGCGCGGGCAGGCCGAAGGTCGGGTCCTTGGTCCGCTCGCCGGGCACGTCGTCCGCCGCGCCGCCGGGGTTGATCGCGAGGTAGTAGCCGATCCGGATCGCGCCGCGGCCCACCTGGACGCCCTTGATCTTGAAGGCGTACTCCGAGGGCTCGAGGCGCATGTTGTCGATGATGCGGATGCGCGGGACGACGAGCCCCATGTCCAGGGCGCTCTCCTTGCGGATCCGCGTTATGCGCTCGAGAAGATCGGCGCCCTTGTCCTTGTCGACGAGGGGGATGAGCCCGTAGCCGAGCTCCAGGCTGATCGGGTCCAGGGGCACGACGGGCGAAAGCTCCGCCGGCGCCTCGGTCTTCTTGCCGCCGGCCGCGGCCGCCAGCTTGGCCTTCTCCGCCGCGTCGGCCTCCTTCCGCGCCAGTCGGAAGCCGAGGAAGCCCATGAGGCCGGCCATCGGGATGAGGACGTACCAGGGGAAGCCGGGCAGGACGGCGAGGAGGGCGAGGACGGCGGCGGCGACGAAATAGATCTTGGCGGTCTGCGTGAACTGGGTCACGACGTCGCGGCCGAAGGTGCCCTCGGCGTTGGCCCGCGTGACGATGATGCCGGTCGCCGTGGAGATGAGGAGGGCCGGGAGCTGGGCGAGGAGGCCGTCGCCGATCGTGAGGGCCGTGTAGGTGGTGATGGCGAGCTGGAAGCTCTCGCCGTGGAGCACCATGCCGATGATGAAGCCGCCGATCAGGTTGACGACCGAGATGAAGATGCCGACCTTGACGTTGCCCGAAATGAACTTGGAGGCGCCGTCCATCTGGCCGTAGAAGTCGACCTCGCGCTGGACCTCGGCCTTGCGCCGGATCGCCTCCTCCTCGGTGATGGAGCCGGAGTTGTATTCGGCCTCGATCGCCATCTGCTTGCCGGGCAGGCCGTCCAGGGTGAAGCGCGCCGCGACCTCGGCGATGCGCGTCGCGCCCTTCGTGATGACGATCGCCTGCACCGCGATGATGACGATGAAGATGATGAAGCCGACGACGAGGCCGTCCGTCCCGCCGGCGCCGACGACGAAGCCCGCGAAGGCGCGGATGAGCTTGGCGTCGAAGGCCGCGCCCTTGGTGAGGATGAGCCGCGTGGAGGAGATGTTGAGCGCCAGCCCGAAGACCGTCGTGACGAGGAGCATCGTCGGGAAGATGGAGAATTCGGTCGCCTTCTTCGTGTAGAGGACGATGAGAATGATCAAGATGCTGATCGTGAGGTTGAGCGCGAGGAGCGCGTCGAGCAGGACGGCCGGTATGGGGATGATGATCATGAGGATCACCGAGATCGTTCCGACGGCGACGGCGATGTCCGAGGGATTCGCGAGCAGGGCGTCGCGCACGACGCGTTGGGTATCGGCCAATTCCTACCTCCTTTCCGGGGCCCGCGGCCTAGGCCTCCGCCGCGGCGCGGCGGATGGCGTCGGCGTCGCCGTTCGCGGCGTAGACGCTCGCGAGGACGGCCGCTATGGCCTGGTAGTATTTCTCGGGGATCGAGTCCCCTATCTCGACTTCGGCGTACAGGGCCCGGGCGAGGGGCCGGTTTTCGACGACGGGCACGCCCGCCTCCTCCGCGATGCGGCGGATGCGCAGCGCGACCTCGTCGGCGCCCTTGGCGGTCACGGTCGGCGCGGCCATGCGCTCGCGCTCCCATTCGAGGGCGATGGCGTAGTGCGTCGGGTTGGCGATCACCACGTCCGCCTTGGGCACGTTGGCCGCCATGTTGCGGGTGAGGAGCTCCCGCATGCGCTCGCGCATCCGGGACTTGACGAGCGGATCTCCCTCCTGCATCTTCCGCTCTTCCTTGGTCTCTTCCTTGGTCATCTTGAGGGATTCCATGTACTGGCGGCGCTGGAAGAGGTAGTCGGGTATGGACAGCGCGAGGAGGATGACCGCCACCTCGATGACCAGGCGGATCGCCAGGGAGGCGATGAGCTGGACCGAGGCCCAGAAGGGCGCCAGGTAGAGGGCCATCAGGCGGTCGATCTCGTTCTTCACCGTCAGGAAGGCGACGACGCCGATGATCAGCACCTTGAGGATGGTCTTGGCGAAGTTGAAGAGTCCCTCGGCGGAGAAGAGGGTCCGCTTGAAGTATTGCCCGAAACGGGGGACGATCTTGGAAAAATCGGGCGTTATGGGCTTGAGCGTGAAGAGGAAGCCCGTCTGCACGAGGTTGGAGGCCACGGCCGCGACCACGGCCACCGCCGCGAGGGGCAGCGTCAGCCGCGCGAAGTAGGAGAAGAAGGCCGCGGCCAGGGGGCCGCCCCCGCCGACGACGTCGGGGTTCGACACCTTGGTGAAGTAGAACAGCAGCATCTCCCGGATGGTCTTGCCCATGGAGGGGGCGAGCAGGACCAGGGTGACGGAGGGAAAGAGGAGACCGAGCGCGCCGACGAGCTCCTGGCTCTTGGCGACGCGGCCTTCCTCGCGGGCCTTCCTGAGCTTGTACTCGGAGGGCTCCTCGGTGCGTCCCTCGTCCTCCGCCGCGAACCATTGCAAATCGATGAAGGCCGGACTTGGGGCTCCAAGGCCGCGGTTTGCGCCGGAGCGCCGCGGATCGATGTCGGCCGGACTCCGGAAGGGGACTTCCGGGGTCGCCGCGGCGAAGCGCGACGCGCTCACAGCGTGCCTCCGACCAGGCGGGCGAGGTCGCCGAAGCCGGCGTCGATGAGGCGGGAGAAGGCCTCCATCATCATGGGCAGGGACACGAGCATGATGAAGAAGGTGACCATGAGCGATATCGGGAAGCCCTCCGTCATGAGGTTCATCTGCGGCGCCGCCTTGGAGAGCAGGCCGAGGGCCACGGTGATGATGAAGAGGGTCCCGAGGACCGGCAGGGAAAGGATGAGCGACTGCAGGAAGAGCGCGCCGGTGGCGCGGCCGAGGAAGAGGACGATCTCCTCGCGCCGCGAGACGAGGTCGACGGCGCGCATCGCCTTGAAGGAGCCCTGCACGCCGATGATGAAGAGCTTCTGGAAGCCCTCCGTCGCCACGAAGACGAACATGGCGATGAGGTTGAGGAACTGGCCCATGACGGGAATTTCGATTTCCGCGAGGGGGTCGAAGGTTTCCATCGCGCCGAAGCCGATCTGGAGGGAGAAGAACTGGCCCGCCGTGGTGAAGGCCGAGTAGAGGATCGTGAGGAAAAAGCCCATGATGACGCCGATCAGCGCCTCTCCCACGAGAAGAAGGGCGTAGGCCGCGCCGTCCGCGGGTATCGGATAGCCCGCGGCCTTCACGGCGGGGAAAACGGCGGCGGCGGCGAGGCCGGCGAGGCCGATCTTGGCCACCTGGGGGATGCCCGTGCTCGACAGGAGGGGCGCGACCTCGATCATCGCGATGACGCGCACCGCGATGAGGAGGAAGAGGTTCCAGTCGTCCACGGGCCAGCCCACCGGCGCCTCACTTGGCCATCGAGGGGATCATCGAAAAAAGACCCCGCGTGTAGGTCTCGAGGGTCCCGAACATCCAGCCGCCGAGGAGGACGAG
>DAINBW010000102.1:0-8060 GCA_036732745.1 Spirochaetales bacterium
GAAGCGCTGCTCCTCGTCGACGACGATGAGGCCGAGGTCCTTCCACTCGAGGTCCTTCTGGAGGAGGCGGTGGGTGCCGATGACGAGGTCGACCTTGCCCTCGCGCAGGCCCTCCAGGGTCTTCTTCTGCTCCTTCTTCTCGACGAGACGCGACATCATCGCCATGTTGACGGGATAGCCCTCGAGCCGCTCCTTGAAGTTCTCGAAGTGCTGCTCCGCGAGGATGGTGGTCGGCGCCAGGAAGGCGACCTGCTTGCCCGCGGTCGCGGCCTTGAAGCAGGCGCGCATCGCGATCTCCGTCTTGCCGTAGCCGACGTCGCCGCAGACGAGGCGGTCCATGGGCTTCACGCTCTCCATGTCCGCCTTGACCTCATCGATGCAGCGCAGCTGGTCCACGGTCTCCTCGTAGGGGAAGGAGGCCTCGAAGGCGAGCTGCCAGTCGGAGTCGGGGGGGAAGGCGTAGCCGCGCGCGGCCTTGCGCCGCGCGTAGATGCGGATGAGGCGCTCGGCGAGCTCCTCAACGGACTTGCGGACCTTGTTCTTGCGGTTCTCCCAGGACTTGGAGCCGAGGCGGTCCAGGCGCGGCGCCTCGCCCTCGTTGCCGATGTAGCGCTGCACGAGGTTGACCTGCTCGATGGGGACGAAGACGGTCTCGTCGTCGGCGTACTCGATCTTCACGTAGTCGCGCTCGTTGCCGAGGACGCGCATGCGCTCCACGGCCGCGAAGCGGCCGATGCCGTAGTTCACGTGGACGACGTAATCGCCCGGATTGAGCTCGACGAAGGTGTCGATGACGGAGGAGCGCGCGCTCTTCACGGACTTGGGGACGCGCTTGCGCCGGCCGAAGATCTCGCCTTCCTGGACGACGAGGAGCTTGAGGGCGGGGACGGAGAAGCCGGCCGAGATGCCCGCCGCGCGGACATCGATCGCATAATCCTTGAGGAGGGTCCGGATGCGCTCGGCCTGCGGGTCGGTCTCGGCGAAGACGCGGACCTCGTAGCCCGCCTTGAGGAGGGAGGCGAGCTCCTCCTTGAAGTACTGCACGTTGCCGAAGAAGGAGCGCGGGGGCTCGATGCCGAGCCTGAGCCGCTCCTCGCCGCCGGCGTCGCGGAGGGCGTAGTCGCGGAGAACGCGGAGCCGCGGAACCCGCTTCGCCGCCGCCGGCCGCGAGGCCGCCGCGCCGGCCGCCGAAGCCGCGGCCGCGCCGGCCGCCGAAGCCGCGGCAGCGCCGGCCGCCGAAGCCGTGGCCGCGCCGGCCGCGATCGCCCGGGCCTCCAGCGCGGCGAAGGAGGCCAGGAGCCGGTCCGGCGGCGGCACGGGGCCGTCCTTGAGGGCGGTGCGGTAGAGGCCGGCGTATTCCTTGCGGACGGCCTCCTCCTGGGCGGCGAGCCGCTCGCGGTCGAGGAGGAAGAGGATGCTTCCCTCCCCGAGGTAGTCGAGGACCGAGGACTCCACCTCGCCGGCGCCGCCCGCGGCGCCGTGGGCCAGGGCGTACCAGAGCTCCTCGCCCTTCGCCTCGCCCTTCTCGCGGAGCTCCTCGAGGAGGGGCCCGAGGCGGCCGGCGCAGTTCGGCAGGGTCGCGGCCGCGGCCTCCAGCGCGTCGACCGTCTCCTTGGTCCAGACCATCTCCTTCATCGGGCGAATGACGGCGCGGCCAAGGTCGCGCAGGCCCGCCTGCCCGGCGAGGTCGAAGGAAGCGACGCGCTCGACCCTGTCGTATTCGAAGACGATGCGCACCGCGTCCTCGTCGCCGGGCATCGCGAGGTCCAGGACCTCGCCGCGGAGGGCGAATTCGCCGGGCAGGGAGACGCGGGGCACGCGGAGGTAGCCGTATGAGGCGAGGCGCTCGGCGAGGGCGCCGGGGTCGATGGAACCGCCGACCGCCACGGGGAAGACCAGGGGCTCGAAGGCCTCGCGCGGCGGCAGCGGCGTCACGAAGGCGCGCTGGCTCGCGACGACGACCCGGGCGTGGCCGGAGAGGAAACGGGCGAGGGCGGCGGCGCGTTCGCCGAAGGCGCGGGCGCGGGGCGAGGCGGGCCGGTAGGCGGCGGTGCGCCACCAGGGCAGGATGTCGGCCTCGACGCCGAGAAGGGAAAGGTCGCTCGCGAGGGCTTCCGCCTCCTGGTCGGTCGGCACGACGACGAGGAGGGAGGCCGGTCCCACGATGCCGCCATGCACCGCCGTACCGCCCGTGGCCTTTGCGGCGCCAGTGGCCTTTGCGGCGCCTTGGGGCTTGGCGGCGCCGGAGGCCGCGCCGGCCGCGGCGCCCGCGTCGGGCAACTCCCGCGCGAGGAAGGCCGCGAGCACGGCGGCGAAGGACCCTTCCGCCTCCATGATGTCCACGGGCGTGGACCCCGCGCGGAGCAGGGACAGGAGTGCCTTGAGGGGCGCGTGGGCCGAGAGTCGATCGAGGACGCCTTGCGGCGGTAAGGTATTCATCGTAACATTCCGACAATCTTAGGAGAGCGCGCCGAGCCTCCAGAGGCCCGTCGCGCCACCCCCTTGGGATCTAGCGGCTCCCGCGGCGCGCTTCGCCGCGCTCGGGAGTTCCGCAGAGCGGGCCGCTGGAGTGCGATCGGCGCTCCGTCGGTCCGCGGGGGAGAAGGCGCCGTTCGGGCATCATACACCCGAGTCCCGTCTCTTTTCCAGATCGAAGGAGAAAATAGGCCGTGTACCGATTATATCCGACCCCGGCGCCCCGCTTCGGCTTCCCGGCCCGCCTTGTCCTGACGACGGCCCTCGTTCTCTCGGCGGGCCTGGTCGCCGCGCAGACCTCCGGCCGGGCGGCCGAAGGCGCCTCCCGTCCGGCCTCCGCGCCGGCCGTCGCCGCCCTGACCGCGGCCGCCGCGCCGATCGCGACCCCGGGCGCGCCTCCCGCCGGCGTCGAGCTTTCGATCCGGTTCTACGACAAGCGGATCTACTACCCCGAGAGCGAGATCGCCCTCAAGGTGACGATCGCCAACCGCTCGACGGCCACCTATCGCTTCAAGCTGGCGGAGGACCGCCTCTACAGCCTGGCCTTCGACGCGCGCACACCGACGAACCGCGTCGTCGACGCCGCGGACGAGTACAAGCGCGCGCTGGCCACGACGAAGCCGGTCTTCTACCGGGAGATCGCCGTGGAACCCGGCGAGGAATACTCCTTCGTCGAGCGCCTCGAGCGCTACGTGCGCATCGAGGGCCCGGGCTCCCTCACGTTGCGCGCCAACTTCTGGCCGGAGCTCTCCCCGATCCGCAACGGCGCGCCCCTCGACTCCTCGCCCACCCTCGCCTCCAACTCCCTCATCCTGACCCTCAGGCCCTCGCCGAACCTGCCGCCGGCCTCGGAGACGATCAGGCCGGAGACCGGCGAGGTCCTGAAACCCGAGCCCGTCGCGCCGGACGAGGTCGTCAAGCGCACCATTCTCGCCCGCCAACGCTCGCGCTGGAGCGAATACTTCCTCTACCTCGACTTCGAGGCCCTGCTCTCGCGCGACGAGGACCGCCGCCAAGCCTACAACCGCGAGTCGGACGAGGGCCGCGAACGCCTCCTCGAGCGCTATCGCGCGGACCTCCGCGCCAACGTCGTGGACGAGGACATCTCCGTCCTGCCCGAGAGCTTCGAGATCCTGGAGACGAGGTACACCGCCAACTCCGGCTTCGTCCGGGTCCTGGAGAAGTTCGCCTATTCCCGCTTCATGATGCGCAAGGAATACACCTACGAGCTCAAGCGCCGGGACGACATCTGGTACATCGTCGGGTATACGGTGGAAAACAAGGGCACGGAATGAAGGCGCTCCTCCTCATCGAAAGCGACAAGGCCGCGGACATCGCGCGCTTTTACCTGCGCCCGCTCGGCTTCGAGTCCGTGCGCTACCGCAATCCGCTGAAGGCCCTCGACAACCTCGAGGAGATCGACCCGGACGCGGTCATCCTCTCGGCGCGCGACTATCCCCGCCACTGGAAGGTCCTGGCCTCCGCCATCCGCGCCGAGCGCGACAAGGAGGAGTGCGTCCTCATCCTCCTCGAAGGCGACAAGCTCACCGTGGAGGAGGCGGCCAAGGCCGCCGCGCTCGGCGTCAACGGCGTCGTCGGCGATTCGCTCGACGACCGCCGCGAGCAATCCCGCTTCCAGCGCCTCCTCAAGCGCTACGTCGCCGTCGACGAGTCGCGCTCCTCCGACCGCGTCGCGCCCTCGGAATGGGACCGGCTCGACTTCATGTACTCCGATCCCGAGTGCCTGCTCCCGGTCTCGGGCCGCCTCGAGACGATTTCCGCCACGGGCCTGTCCTTCGTCCCGAGCGACGAGACGGCCGCGCAGCGGCTCGGGACGGGCGACGTCCTCGAGGATTGTTCCCTCCGCGCCGGAGAGCGGATTCTTTCCCTCTCCTGCGAGGTGATGCGCGTGGGCAAGTCCCTGGGCCTCGCCATCAGGCGCATGGACGAGGAGGAGCGGGCCTATCTCGGCCGCTATCTCGAGGCCGGCTCGGAACGGGAGATGCGCGCCCTGTTGAAAAAAGGATGAAGCGGCTCTATACTGGCGCGATGTCCGAAGAACGAAGCCCCTGCCCCGACGAATACCTTTCCGAGTACGCCCGGAAACTGAAGGCCGTCGGCCACCCCATACGCCTCAGGCTCCTCTGCCTCATCGCCCGCGAGGAAGATCCCTGCGTGACCGACCTCTGGCGCTGTCTCAAGCAGCCGCAGCCCGTGATTTCCCAGCATCTCGCCATCCTCAAGGAGAACGGCATCGTGGCCGCCGAGGTGCAGAAGACGCGCCGCGTCTACTCCATCTCCGATCCCTTCATCGGCGCCCTCGTGAAACGCATCCTCGAGGAAAACCCGAGCGCGGAAAAATCCGTCCCCTAGCCCCGCTTGATCAGGGGGCCCTGCCGGCTTCCCTCGCCGCGGCGGGAACCGGCGGCGCCGCGTCCGGCGGCCGCGCCAAGGCGGCCGCGGAACGGGCTGCCCAGGGCGCCAGGCCCGGACGCCCCGCCAGCACGCGCCAGATCCCCCGCGCCGATTCGCGGTGGCCTTGGACGGCCAAGGCCTCGCCGAGCTCGTAGAGCGCCCGATACACGCCACTCTCCTCCGCGAAGCGCCTGAGTTCGCGGTCCCCTTCCATGCGCGACAGCAGTTCCCCGAGCTCGCGATAGGCGTAGCCGGGCTCCTTTTCGCGGATCCGCTCTATGCAGCGCGCGAGCAGGGCGTTCGAGGCCCCCGCCAGTTGGATGAGGGCCTGCGGCCTACCGCTTTCGAGGTAAAAGCTTCCGAGTTCGGCGCTCGCCCGGGTCCAGGGACCCGGCGCGACGCGGTACAGGATCATGAAACGGTCGAAGCCGTCCCGGGCCAGATTGCGCTCCATCGCCTCGCGGAGGTAGCGCCGGCTTTCCGAGAACAGCTCCCCGGAGTCGGCTATCGCCTTGAGGCCGTCCTCGTAGGCGCGCCAGTTGCCGGCCGCGCGATAGACGACGGCGAGGGCCTCGAGGATCGCGAAGCGCTCCTCGGGGATTTCGAGCGAGGCGCTCATGTCGTAGGCGCGCCGGAACTGGAGCTCGGCGAGGCGGAGCTCCCCCTCGGCCAGATAGACCTTGCCGATCCAGAAGTCCGCCTCCGGATAGACGCCCAACTCCGCGACCACGCGGCGAAGGACGGCGACCGAGCCCCGCAGGGCGGAGGCGGGGCGCTGTTCGAGCACGAGAAGCAGGGAGTCCAGGAAGCCGGCGAAGGCGTCGGAAGGATCGCGCGCCAGGAGAAGCTCGGCTTCCTTGCGGAGGGAGCCGCCCGCCGCATCCTTGATCGCCGCGTATTCCCGCGCGATGAGGTCGCGCTTGGCCAGCGCGTCGATGACTCCCGTCAGCGAGTCCCGCTGGGGGATCGCCTCCTTGAGCTCGAGGGCCGTCTGGATCTTGGCCGCGGCGGCCGCGAAACGTTCGCGCCGGATCCGGGAGGCGTCGGAGAAGGCGTTGAGCGCTTCGCCGAAGCGCCGCTCCTCGAAGAGGCGGCGGCCGGCCTGGTAGCTTTGCCAGGACTCGTCCGCAGACAGCGCGGGGGAGACGGCCAGGAAGGCGAGCGCGAGGCAGGCGGCGGCGAGGGAAGGGCTGGTTCTTTTCATTCGAGCGCGCGAAGCTCCTCTTCGAATACAGTATCGGCCTCTTCCGGCCGGATCGTTCGCGCTATCTTGCCTTTCCTGAAGATGACCACCTTGTCGCCCGCGCCGGTGATGCCGAGGTCCGCGTGCCGGGCCTCGCCCGGGCCGTTGACGACGCAGCCCATGACGGCGATGGTGGCTTCCGTCTTGAGCGCGTAGAGCCGCGCGGCCCAGCGCGCGGTGAAGGCGTGCGTATCGAAGCCCGCGCGCGCGCAGCGGGGACAGGAAACGAGGGTGATGCCCGCCCGCCCCTTGCCGGCGGCCGCGAGGATTTCCCGGCCGGCGGCCACCTCGGTCTCCATCGTGTCGGAGATGGAAACGCGGATCGTGTCGCCGATGCCCTCCTGGAGCAGGGGTACGAGGGCCGCCGTGTTCTTGACGATGCCCGGCACGAGGGGCCCCGCCTCGGTCACGCCGAGATGGAGGGGATAGTCGTGGGCGCGGGCAAAGCGGCGGTTGACCTCGAGGGTCTCCGCGACCGAGCTGGCCTTCATCGACACGACGACGTCGGAGAAGCCGAGTTCCTCGAAGGCGGCGACCTCCCGTTCCGCGGCGGCGACGAGGGCCCCGGCCCGATCGATTTCGCCGCGCTCCAGGCGCTCGCTGAGGTCCTGGGGCAGGGAGCCTCCGTTCACGCCGATGCGGAGGGGCACGCCCTTGTCCCGGGCCTTTTTCGTCACCTCCGCCACCTTCCAGCGCTCGCCGATGTTGCCGGGATTGATGCGAATCTTGGCGATGGGATGGTCGAGGCAGGCCAGGGCGATGCGCCAGTCGAAGTGGATGTCGGCGACGAGAGGCATCTCCACCATGGCGGCCAGCCGGCCCAGGATTTCGGCGTCCCCGAGCGCGGGCACGGCGAAGCGGAGGACGTCGCAGCCGAGCTCGGCCAGGCCGCGGACGCGCGCGGCGGCCGCCTCCAGCCCGTCGGGGCGGAGCGGCTCCTTCCACATGGTCTGGATCGACACGGGGAAGCCCCCGCCGATGATGAGGCCCTTGGCCTTGACGGATCGAACGCTTGGCATGCCTAGATAGTAGCGCGCGGCGCGGGAGGATTGGAAGAGGCGGGAAAAAAAGGGCCGCCCGGCGACCGGGCGGCCCTTTTCACAATAGTCGCTCTTAGATGGCGCCGAAGGTGAAGGCCATCACGAAGAGGGCGACCGTCTCGCAGAGGCCGACGACGGTGATGTACTGGCCAAAGCCCTTGCCGGTCTCGCCGAAGGCGTCACAGCTCGAGGCGGAAGCCTGGCCCTGCGCGATGGCGGACATGCCCATCGCCGCGCCGCCGATGACGCCCGCGCCGAGGAGGAGGAGGGGATCCTTGGTCGAAACGAGCACCCTCTGGAGGAGGATGAAGCCGTAAATGGTCTGGGTGAGCGGGGCGCCGGCGAAGACGACGAGGAGGAAGGAGGCGGGCTTGTTCGCCATGTAGTTCCTCTTCCACGCGCCGATGGCCGCCTGGCCCGCGATGCCCGCGCCGATGCCCGAGCCGATGGCCGAAAGGCCGAGGACAGCCGCGACGCCGATCATACCGATATTCATGCTGATCTCCTTTCCTTCTCTCTACTGTCGTTCTTCGGGCGCGGTGGCCCGGAAAGGTTCGTACTTGTAGCCCGACCACTCCATGCCGAGGTGGCCGGAGAATTCGAGCATGTTGAGACGCACGCCGTGGACGATGACCGAGAGCACGCTCATCATGATGTTGAGGCCGTGCCCGAAAACGAGGAGCATGGCGCCGACCGCGAACATCACGAAGCTCCCGAGCATCGGCCCGGCCATGTTGTTCACCGTCTGGCTGATGGCGACGCCCGCGAGGCCGACCGCCCAGAGGCGGATGTAGGACACGATGTCGGCGAAGACGTTGACGACGCCGAGGAAGACCGAGACGATGTTCGCCAGGCTGGACACGACGCCGCCCACCACGCCGCGGAGG
>DAINBW010000103.1:0-7940 GCA_036732745.1 Spirochaetales bacterium
CGAACCCGTGGCTCAAGCCCAAGGCCCCGCGCCGGCCCGGGTCCGGCACTTCCTCGTCAAGCCCGCGGGCGGTCGCCAGGACGCGTTCCCAGATCGTCTCGGCCTCGCCGGGCGGGCAATCCGGCAGGATGAGGAGGAACTCGTCGCCGCCGAGCCGGGCCAGGATGTCCGTTTCGCGGAGGTTCGCCTGCAAGGCCCGGGACGCCTCGACGAGGAGGGCGTCGCCGGCCGCGTGGCCGAGGGTGTCGTTGGCCTGCTTGAGGCCGTCCACGTCGACGAAGCAGAGAGCCAAGTCGCTGGCGCGCCGTTGCGCCCCCTTCAGTTCCCGCTCGAGCTGTTCGAGGCCGGTGCGGCGGTTGAAGGCGCCGGTGAGTTTGTCCCGCGTGGCGGCGAGGAGGAGATCCTCCTCGAGTCGCTTGCGCGCCGAGATGTCGAGGTGGGTGCCCGCCATGCGGAGCGGTTGGCCTTCGGCGTCGCGCGCGACGAGCTTGCCCCGATCGAGGACCCAAACCCAGTGGCCGTCCTTGTGGCGCATCCGCGCCTCGCATTCGTAATGGGGAATGCGACCCTCGAAATGCTCCTTGATCGCCGCCTCCGATTTCGCCAGGTCCTCGGGGTGGCAGAGGCTCGCCCAGGTTTCGATGGAGAGGGGCTCGAGTTCGGCGAGCGTGTAGCCGCAGATTTCCGCCCAGCGCTCGTTGAACTCGACCTGGCCGGTCTTCACGTTCCAGTCCCAGAGCCCCACGCCGGAGCCCTCGAGCGCGAAGGCGAGGCGCTCCTCGGCGATGCGTTCCCAGCTCACGTCCTCGTAGGTGCCGAGGATGCCGATGACGGCGCCGCCGGCGTCGCGGATCGGCAGCTTGTTTTTGCGGTGCCAGACCCGCCGCCCGTCCCGGAGCGTCGCGGGATCCTCGTAGCCGAGCCGCGGGACGCCGTTCTCCATGATTTCCCGGTCGTCGGCCCGGACCTTTTCCGCGAGGGAGGACCAGGCCAGGTCGAGGTCGGTCTTGCCGATGATGTCATCGGGCGTTTCCAGCCCCGCGTCGCGCGCGAAGACCTTGTTGCAGCCGAGGTAGCGCGAGTCGCGGTCCTTCCAGAAGATGCCCACCGGAAGGGCGTCGAGGAGGGCGAGAAGCGCGGTTTTTTCCCTCCCGGCTTCCAGGTCGGAACCGGCGGGCGGCGGCCGGAAGAGCTCGTCGGAGATGGAGGAGAGGTCGTCGCGTGGGGTCATGCTCGCTCCTACCCAACAAGGATAGGGCGGCGGAGGGGCTTCCGCAAGGACGGCGAAGGGGCCGCCCCGATCGCCCGGAGCGGCCCCTTCTGAAGCCCGCGGGTGGATACCCGCGCGCTGCGACTAGGGTCAGCGCTTGGCCAGGTACTTCCTGATGTCGAGGGCGACCGCCGCGATGATGATGGCGCCCTTGATGATCTGCTGCCAGTAGGGATTCATGTTGATGAAGGTGAGGCCGTAATTGATGATGCTGAATATGAGGACGCCGACCAGCATGCCCGGCACGGTGCCGATGCCGCCGGAGGTGGAGACGCCTCCGACGACGCAGGCGGCGATCGCGTCGAGCTCGTAGCCGTTGCCGTAGTTGTTCGTGGCGCCGCCGGTGCGGGCCGCCTCGAGGGTGCCCGCGAGGCCGTAGAGGGCGCCCGCGAAGGCGTACACGAGGAGGAGGTTCTTGTTGACGGGGACGCCGGAGACCTTGGCCGCCTCGGGATTGCCGCCGATCGCGTAGATGTTCTTGCCGAAGCGGGTCTTGTTGTGGAGGACCCAGACCGCCACGGCGATCACTATCGCGATGATGACTATGAAGGGTATCGACAAGACGTCGTTGAAGCCGACGAAGCCCGAGCCGAGGTTGGTGAAGTCCTTGCGGAGGCCGCCGATGGGCTGGGCGCCGTAGGGCGGGCGGTCGAAGTAGATCGAGGTGACGCCGTAGACCGCGACCATGGAGCCGAGGGTCGCGATGAAGGGCGGCACCTTGAGGTAGGCGATGATCGCGCCGTTGAGGAGGCCGAAGAGGGCGCAGGCGGCGATGGCCGCGACGATGGGCAGCCAGAGGGGGAGGTCCGGCATGTTCGGGTACATGCGCCGCGCGTACTCCTGGAACTGGAGGAGGGAGGCGGAGAGCACGGCCGCGAAGCCGACCTGCCGGCCCGCGGAGAGGTCGGTGCCGCCCGAGATCAGGATGCCGCCGACGCCGAGGGCGATGATGATGCGCGTCGCGGACATCGAGAGGATGTTCCGGAAGTTCGTCAGCGAGAGGAAGGTGGGCTCCTTGATCGCGATGCCCACGATGAGGATCATGAAGACGATGTAGATCGCGTACTTGACCGAGAAATCGGCGACGGCCTTGCGGCGGGCGAGGCTCGCGTTGGCGGTCGTTTCGACCGCGGCGCTGGGCTTGGGCATGCTGCTCACTCCTTACATGAACTGCGTCGCGAGACGCATGATCTCTTCTTGATTCGTGGTGGCGCCGTCGAGGACGCCCGTGAGGCGGCCTTCGCACATCACCATGATCCGGTCGGACATGCCGAGGAGCTCGGGCATCTCGGAGGAGATCATGATGATGCTCTTTCCGCGCTTGGCGAGGTCGGCGATGATCGAGTAGATCTCGTACTTGGCGCCGACGTCGATGCCGCGCGTCGGCTCGTCGAGGATGAGGATCTCGGGCTCCGTGAGGAGCCAGCGCGCGAAGAGCACCTTCTGCTGGTTGCCGCCGGAGAGGTCCTTGATGCGGGTCCTGGCGGTGGGCGTCTTGACGCGGAGGGCGTCGATGCTCTTCTTCACGTCCTCGGCGCCCCGCTTCTCGTCGAGGAGGCCGATGCGCCGCACGTAGCGGCGGAGGTTGGCGATGAGGGTGTTGTCGGAGACGGAGAGCATCGGCACGATGCCCGTCGCGCGGCGCTCCTCGGTCAGGAGGGCCATCCTGCGCCTGATGGCCTCCGTCGGCGCGCCGATGTCGACGATCGCGCCGTTGAGCGAGATCGTGCCCGACTCGAGGGGGCGGAGGCCGAAGAGCGACTCGACGAGCTCGGTGCGTTTGGCGCCGACGAGGCCGCCGATGCCGAGGATCTCGCCCTTGCGGAGCTCGAAGGAGACGTCGCGGAAGGAGCGCGTCTCCGCCGAGGTGAGTCCCTCGACCTTGAGGACCACCTCTCCGGGCACGTTGTCGCGCCTCGGGAAGCGGCTCGAGAGGTCGCGGCCGACCATTTTCGAGATGATGAGGTCGGTGGTGAGGTCCTTGGCCGCGTAGGTGCCGACGTGTCGGCCGTCGCGCATGATGGAGACCTCGTCGGAGATCTCGAGGATCTCCTCCATCTTGTGGGAGATGTATATGATGGCGACGCCCTCCGCGCGGAGCCGCCGGATGATGCCGAAGAGGTGGGCGACCTCGTTCTCCGTGAGGGAGGAGGTCGGCTCGTCCATGATGATGACCTTGGACTTGTAGGAGACGGCCTTGGCTATCTCGATGGACTGGATCTTGGAGACGGAGAGGTTGCGGACCCAGACCTTGGGGTCGAGGTCCATGTTGAGCTCGGCGAAGATGCGCTTGGTGTCGTCGTACATCTTCTTCTGGTCGATGAGCTTGAAGGGACCGACTCCCTTGACGGGGTAGCGGCCCAGCCAGAGGTTCTCCATCACGCTGCGGTAGGGCACCGGGAGGAGTTCCTGGTGGATCATCGAGATCCCGTGGTCGAGGGCCTGGCGGGAATTCTGGAAGGCGACGCGGTTGCCCGCGAGCTTGATCTCGCCCTCGTCGGGGATGTAGATGCCGAAAAGGCATTTCATCAGGGTCGATTTGCCGGCCCCGTTCTCGCCCATGAGGGCATGGACGGTTCCCGGGCGGATCTTGATCGTGACGTCGTCGAGCGCCTTGACGCCCGGGAAGCTCTTGGAAATGCCGTTCATCTCCAGGATGAAATCGCTCGCGCCCATCGTGGGCCTCCGTTTAGGCTTTTAGGAAAACAGGGTGCACGCGCCCCAGCACATGCACCCTGTCAGTACGCTACGCTACGGCCCGGGGGCCGTCAAGCCTTACTTGAAGTTCTTGTAGTTGTCCTTGGTGACCATCTGGTAGGGGACCCAGACGTACTTGCCGTCGGTGATCTCCCAGCCGGCCTTGGCGACGTCCTCGCCCTTGGCGAGCGCGTAGGCGAGGTCGAAGGTGGCCTTGCCCTGGTTCTTCGCGTCGTTGAGGACGGTGCCGAGGAGGGTGCCCTCCTCGAGGGCCTGGAGGGCGGGGGCGGTGGCGTCGACGCCGACGACGACGATCTGCTTCTTGCCGGCGAAGTAGCCTTCGGCCTTGAGGGCCTCGATGGCGCCGAGGGCCATGTCGTCGTTGTTGCAGAACACGACCTCGATCTTGTCCTTGTAGGCGGCGAGATAGGCCTTCATCTTGTCGAACGCCTTCGGGCGGTCCCACATGGCGGTGTCTTCGGCGAGCTTGTCGACGGCGATGCCGGCGTCGGTGACGGCCTTGATGGAGAACTGGGTGCGGAGCTCGGCGTCCTGGTGCCCGGGCTCGCCCTTGAGCATGATGTACTGGATCTTGCCGTCCTTGTTCTTGTCGGCGGCGGCGTTGGCCTTCCAGTAGTCCACGACGATCTGGCCCTGCATGGTGCCGGACTGCTCGGCCTTGGCGCCGACGTAGTAGACCTTGTCCCACTTGCCCATGTCCTCGGCGAGGGGCTCGCGGTTGAAGAAGACGACGGGGGTCTTCTTGGCCTTGGCCTTCTCGATGATGGAGGCGGCCGCGGTGCGGTCGACGGGGTTGATGGCGATGGCGCTCATCTTCTTGGAGAGGAATGCGTCGACCTGGTCGTTCTGGGTGGGCTGGGCGTTCTGGCTGTCCACGACCTCGACCTCGGCCTTGTCCTTGGCGTTCTCCGTGATGGAGTTGCGGACGTAGGACATGAAGGTGTCGTCAAACTTGTAGATGGCGGCGCCGATCTTCGGCTTGCCGCTGGCGGCCTTGCCGGAGCAGCCGGCGAAGAGGACGGCGACGATGAGGAGCGCAAAAAGCAGCTTCTTCATTAAGTGATCCCTCCTGGATGCGATTACCGCGCCTGGACGGCGCGGGGCGCGTTGAACGCCATTCATTATTTTACCGGTTTTGGTTTTTCGTGTCCAGAGCGGGCGTTTCATTTGTTGAAGTCTCGAGGGCGGCGGCCCGTAATCGGCAACTCGCGCAATAGGGGATGCGCGTCGTCGAATGATGGAGGCAACCCGCGCAGCGGAGCTCCTCCGGCGTCGCGGGCCGGGTCGCGGGATCCCAGAGCTCCCAGAGGGAGACGAGGGCTGCGGGGGCTCCCGCGGCCGTCGCGCGATAGACGGGACAGGTGGTGCAGTCGAAACCGCAGGGTGCGATGTGAGGGGCCATGGGCGGAGTCTAGCGACTTCTTCCCTCCCTGACAAGGAAAGCCCGCCCCCAATGGACGCTTGCCGGGACGGGCGCGCCGCGCCGACCCTCGGTCCGGGCGGCGCGCCGGGCGCCATGGTCGAGGCGGCGGCGGCCGACGGCGACCCCCTTGGGGGGGCGTGGCGGGCGCCGCCGCCCGGAGGCGCCTCATCCCGTTCCGGCGTCGAGGAGTCGCGCGAGCTTGCTCGGGGCCGGAATTTCGTGCGTCACGAAGCGGCCATCCCTGAAAAGCGAAAAGATCGTGAAGGGGCTCGGGCAGGCCATCGCGTCCGCGCGGGACCCGATCCTTCGAAGTTCGAAGGGAATGCCCCGCTCCCGGGCCGCCGCGGCCAGGCCTTCGCGGACATAGCGGTCGGTGTAGGGACAGCGCGCCGAATAGTAGGCGACAAGGCCCTTGTGTCCGCGGGGAAGCGAGCAATCCCGGACGGAAGCGAGGAATCTCGGCGCGGGGACAGTGCTCGCGTTTTTCCGGACGAGGAGCTCGAAATAGGGTCCGGCGCGGTCGCAAACCTCGAAGCCCGCCTTGGCCAGAAAGGACTTGTCGGCGAGAAAGGGTCGTTTTTGGGCCGAGGAAAGCGCGATGACGCCGCTTCCGCCTTGGGTGGACTCAAGGCATTCGCGGAGGAGGGCCGCGCCGTGGCCCTTGCCCGCGTAGGCGCCCGCGACCCAGAAACAGTCGATGACGGTGTAGCCGGGCGCCTCGACGGGGAGCCAGGCGCTTTCCGCCGGACCGTACTCGATGAAGACCTTGTGGCGCACGTCGAGCTTCTTGAAGACGAGTCCCTCGGCGAAGCGCCCGCGGAGATATTCCTTCTTGGCCTCGTAGCCCGCGCGGCATTTGGCGTCCGAGATGGCGCAGCAAATGTGTTCCCCGGCGAAGTTTTCCCCGTCCACGAGCTTGATCTTCGGCTCCGCCATCGGCTCCCTAGCGGCCCGACCGCAGCGCTTCGAGCCGCGCCTTGGCTTCGGGCACGTCCTTGAAGAATCCGGCCGTTTTTTCGCAGCCGAAATCCCCGCATTCGGCGCAGGTCGCGTACGCCCGGCCGAGGGCGCAGAGCCGCATCGCGCATTCGGCGCAATGGCCGATCTGGACGCCGTCCCGCGCGTGGCAACCGTGGCAACGGATTTGTTCGGGCGTCGCGCTGAAGTTGAATTGCCTGCCCCATTGTTCGGCGAGGGCCGCAAGCGCGGCCAGGTCGTTGGCCTTCGTGGCGATGAAGGCCGGGCAAACGGCGCAATCAAGACCGCAGGCGGCAAGTGTGGGTTCCATGGATCCTCCTCGAAAAGTCATAGGCCATTCTTTTCGGGAAACACTGTCAATTTGTGTCATTGTTTATTGGGAAACGGCGGCTTAATCGAGAATTATCGAGCACTATCGAAAACTATCGAGCACTGTCCCCGATGTCGCCCTTGGCGAGGGGTTCGGCAACGCTGGCAGGACTGTCCCCGAGCAGGGCGGCGCTCTCCGCGACAAGGGCGGCACTGTCCCCGGCGCCGGTTTTTTGATACGCGAGCCAAACGCGGCGCGCCCTTTCGGCGAGCTCTGTCCCCACGCTCGCGGGTTCGAGGACGCGGAGTCCGGGCCCGAAGGACAGGAGAAACCCGTACAACCACTCGTTGTCGGGCAGCTGAGCCCGCACGAGAGCGCCGCCGCCGGGGAGGCGCTCCACGGTGTCGAACCATTCCTCGGCCCGCGCGACCGCTTCGGGCGCCATTTCGAGGAGGAGGGCGCTGGGCGCTTTCGACTCCCAGGCCTCGCGCCAGGCGGAGTCCGAGGGTTCGGGCCGGGGTTCGAACCGCGAGAGGAGGGAATGGGCGTCGTCGATGCGGGCCAGCTTGAAAAGCCGCCAGCCGTCGCGGAGGCGGCAATAGGCCCAGAGGTACCAAGACTGCCACAGGTAGACGACGGCGGCCGGCTCGACGCGGCGTTCCGTCACGGCGCCTTCCGCGTCGCGGTAGCGGAGGAGGACGAGGCGGTTTTCCTCGATGGCCGCGCGGAGCGTGTCGATGCGCTCGCGGTCGCGCGCTCCCTCCGCGAACTCGATCCTGATCCAGGAGCGGCGCCGTTCGGGGCTGCGCGCGAGGAGGGCGCGCAACTTGGAGCGCGCTCCCTCCGCCTGAAGGTCGCCGGTGGCGCGGCCGATGCCCCCGAGCGCCGCCGCCACCGCGGCGAGCTCGCCCTCGTCGAGGACGCTCCGGTCCAGCGCGAAGCCGGGCAAAACGCGGTATCCCCCGTCCCGCCCGGGAATGGCCTCGATGGGAATACCGAGCCCCGAGAGAAGGTCCATGTCGCGGTAGAGGCTTCTCGCGCTGACGCCGAAGCGCCGGGCCAGGCAAGCCGCGCTGTAGGTCTTGCCGTCGGCCAGGAGCAACACCAGCGAAAGGAGCCTCGAGGATCGCATCGACGCATTGTATCCCCCCGGACCCCGCGGCGGGAAGGCGGCCGGCGCCCCGCGGCGGGAAGGCGGCCGGCGCCCCGCGGCCGGGGGCGCGCCGATGCCGCCGGGAGGC
>DAINBW010000104.1:0-7927 GCA_036732745.1 Spirochaetales bacterium
CACGCCGCCCGCTGGGGGCTACCTGCGGGCATCGTCATCGCGGCCGGCGCGATCGACGCTCATGTAGGCGCCGTCGGCGGCGGCATCGGCCCCGGCGACATGCTCAAGATCATGGGCACGAGCACCTGCGACATGATCGTCGCCGACCGGGACGCGGTGGGCGGCCGCGCGGTGCGCGGCATTTGCGGGCAGGTCGACGGCTCGATCCTGCCGGGCTTCGAGGGGCTCGAGGCGGGTCAGTCGGCCTTCGGCGACGCCTACGCGTGGCTGCGTTCCCTCCTGGTCGATCCCGTTCGGGATTTCGCCGCCACCCTGTCGGAGGGATCCCCGGAATCCGCGGGGCAGCTCCAGTCCTTCGTGGAACGATACCGCGAGGGCCTTCTCTCCCGGCTTTCGGAAAAGGCCGAGGCCTTGCCGCTCCAGGACAACGCGCCGCTGGCCCTCGATTGGCTGAACGGGCGTCGTTCTCCGGACGTGAATCCGGGCGTGGGCGGCGCCTTCGCGGGCTTGGCCCTCGGCACGGACGCCGCCGAACTCTTCGCCGCCCTGGTCGAGGCGACCGCCTTCGGCTCCCGGCGGATCCTCGAGCGCTTCGAGGAGGAGGGGGTCCGCGTTGCGCGCGTCATCGCGACGGGCGGCGTCGCGAAAAAGTCCCCCTACGCGATGCGCGTCGTGGCCGACGCGATGCGCCGTCCCGTCGCGGTCGCCGCCTCGGGGCAGACGGTGGCCTTGGGCGCCGCGATGCTCGCCGCCGTCGCCGCGGGCCTCCACCCGGAACTCGCGGCCGCGCAGGCGGCGATGGGGGCCGGCATCGAGACGGTTCACGAGCCCGATCCCGCCCGCGCGGACTTCTACGACCGGCGCTACGCGCGCGACCTGGCCCTCGGCGCCTTCGCGGAGAACTACGCCTCCCGCTGAGACGCGCCACGGCACGCTAGATCGATTTCCCGGCCCGCGCGCGCCAGGCGCCCGGCGGCATCCCCTCAAGACGCCGGAATGTTTCGTGGAAACGCTGAAGGGAACCGAAGCCGGCGCCTTCGGCCACGGCCTCCATCGTGAGATTGCCGGCGCCGAGGAGCCGCTTGGAGCGGGCGATGCGGGCCAGGATGATTTCCTCGTGGAGGGTTCTTCCCGTCGCCTTCTTGAAACGGGTCTCCAGGCTTCGCCGCGAGATCGGCAGGACCTCGAGCAGCCCCGCGACGTCAAGGCCTTCGTGGGCCCTGGTCCTGATGAGGGTGGCCGCCCGGGCGACCAAGGGGTCGTCGGAGGCGAAGGTGCGGGTCGAATCGCGCTCGGCGACGTCCCTCGGCGGCACGAAGAGCGAGGAATCCGCCTCGCGCCCCGCGAGGATGGCGTCGAGGAGACCCGCCGCGCGGTAGCCGATCGTCTCGCAGTCCAGGGCCACGCTCGAAAGGCTCGGACTCGAGAGTTCGCAGACGATGTCTTCGTCGTCGACGCCGAGGACGGCCATCTCCTCCGGTACGGCTATGCCGAGGGCCCGGCAGGCGCCGACGGCGCGGAGGCCCGCCGTGTCGTTGCAGGCGAAAATGGCCGCGGGACGCGGAAGCCGGGCGACGAACCGTTCGAAGGCCTCGTCGTCGGGATCGCGGGGGGGCGCCGCCCCCGGGGCCGGCCGGTCCTCGCGGGCGCCGCGGCTCTCCCACCAGGGCAAGCTCCGCTCGAAGGCGGGAAGGTCGACGGCGCGGAGCCCGAGGGCCTCGGCGGCGCCTTCCCGCCGAGCGGCCGACCAGGCGACACCGCGGACGCCGAGGTAGGCGATCCGTGCGAAGCCTATCGAGCGCAGGTACTCCGCGGCGCGCCGGCCGGTTTCGCGGTCGTCGTTGGTGACCCGCGCGAAGCCCGGCCGCGAGTAGGCTCCCGCCACGTCGACAAGGGGTATCCCGAGCCGCGACAGGAGATCGGCCTCGCGCTCGCTTTCCACGCGGGCGATGACGCCCTCGCCTTCCCAACGCTCGAGGTCGGCCAAGCCGCGGAACATCCAGCCATGCCCGAAGAGTCGCCACTCCGGCTTGGCCTTCGCGTAACGGACGACGCCGCGGGCGATGCCGTGCTCGTAAAAATCGGCCAGTTCCATGCAAAGGGCTATCCGCTTCGGCGCCACCGCAGCCTCCCGTATTGCGTCATCCGATGCCGTTTGGGCAGTGTCGAGCTTGCGCAATGCGGTATTCATTATACGCGTAATGAGTATAGGCGAAAAGGCCTTACGCCTCTACCATATGCTCGAAGGCCTCGAACGAAGGCATCGACGGGCGCGGGCGCGCCGGATCGGACAGCCTCGGCGGGCCCGGGAGGAAATGATGGATTACCAGTTCCCAAAGGCAAAGGAGCCGATCCCCTCGGCTGGCAAGGATGACCTCATCGTGGTTGCGGGGGCGGGCGGTTTCATCGCCGGCAACCTCGTCGCGTATTTCAAGGACAAGGGCTTCACGCGGATCCGCGCCGTCGACAAGAAGCCCGTCGGCGAATGGTACCGGGTCACGCCCGGCGTCGAGAATCTCTGCCTCGACCTCACCGACGAGTCGAATTGCCGCCGTTCCGTCGAGGGGGCTTTCGAGGTCTACAACCTGGCGGCCGACATGGGAGGCATGGGCTTCATCGAGACGCACCGCGTCGACTGCCTCCGTTCCGTCCTCATCAACACCCACCTCGTCGAGTCGGCCTCCCGCGCCGGCGTGAAGCGCTACTTCTACTCTTCGTCCGCTTGCGCCTACAACACCGAACTGCAAAAGCGGCCCGACGTAGTCGCGCTCAAGGAATCGGACGCCTATCCGGCGATGGCCGAGCGGGGCTACGGCTGGGAGAAGCTCGTCTCCGAGATGTTCTGCCAGGAATACTGGGCAGAGAGGGGCATGGCGACGTTCATCGCCCGCTTCCACAACGTGTACGGACCCTTCGGGACCTGGCGCGGCGGGCGCGAGAAGGCTCCCGCGGCCATCGCCCGAAAGGTCATCGAGGCGAAGGCGGAGAAAACCGGCAAGATCGAGATTTGGGGCGACGGCACGCAGACCCGCAGTTTCATGTACATCGACGACTGCCTCGAAGGCATCGATCGGATAACGCACTGCGACGAGCTCGTCGCGACGCCGATCAACCTCGGCTCCTCCGAACTCATCGCCATCAACAAGCTCGTGGACATCGCGGAGTCCATCGGCGGCGTGCGGCTCGAGCGGAGCTACGACCTCGGCGCGCCCAAGGGCGTCGCGGGCCGCAATTCGGACAACACCTTCATCAAGAGCGTCCTCGGTTGGGAGCCCTCGACCTCCTTCAGGTCCGGCCTTGAGAGGACCTACCGCTGGATAGAGACGCAGTACGCCGACCGCAAGGCCGGCCGCCGCACCGTCGACTGAAGGATAGGGGCGGCCGGCGACCGGCCGAAGGCCGGCTTCGCCCCGCCCCGGGAACAATGATGCGAAACGCAGCCAGCGACACGGTTACAGGCATACCCTATCGACTCGCCCTCGCGGGCGGCTGGATCGACCAACCCTTCGTCTCCCGCCACGATCCGGCGCCGCCGGGATCGATGACCGTCGTATCCATCGAGCCCGACCTTCGCTTCATGGACTATTGCGGGATGGCGACGAGCACCCGGAAGATCGCGGCGAGGATCTGGGGGGACCGTATTCCCGACCGGCCGCCCGCCGAACTCGTGCGCGAGCTCTACGCGGCGGAGAACGCGGGCCGCGAGGAGCCCTCCGGCAGCCAGGACATGGTCGGTCTCGTCTATCCCGGCCTGAGCCGGATCGACTACGACGCCTCCCACGAAGGCGGCGTCTTCCCGCTCCGCGTCGAGACCTGCGCCGATCCCGTCGTCGCGGCATGGATCGAGCGGACCATCCAGGTCCTGCCGGTCGCTCCGCGGCCCGCCGGCTACGGTCCCCTCGGCGTCAAGAACCTGGATCCCGAATGGGTCCGCCGTCTCGGCGCCTCCGGGGCCGCCTGCTACTCGGCGCTCGTCGCGCGGGACTTGGGCGCCCTCCAGGCTTCGATGAACGAATGCATGCTCTGCTGGGAGGCTCTCCTGCCGCTGACCCTCCGCCATCCCGCGGTCCGCTTGGACCTGCCGTCGATCCTCGAGCGCTATCGGGGCGAATACGGCGGCGCGATGTTCTCGGGCTGCGGCGGCGGCTACCTCTACGTGGCGAGCGACCGGGAGGTCGCGGGAGCCTTCCGCATCCGCGTGCGGCTTCCCCCGGCCCGTTCCGAAGGGGAGCGGCGATGAGGCCCGCCGTCGTCTCCGGCGCCTTCGACAACCTCGGATCGCGCGAGATACGTTTTTTGGAGGAGGCCGCCCGGCTGGGGCCCTTGGCCGTGGTTCTTTGGCCCGACGCCGCGATCGAGCGGCTCAGCGGCGTCCGGCCGCGCTTCGGTTTCGAGGAGCGGCGATATTGCCTTGCGTCGTCGCGCTTCGTGGACTCCGTGGTCGAGGCGCCGGCGGGTCTCGATCCCGATCGGCTCCCGGATGGCGTAATCGCGGCGGAGCGGCCGGTTTGGGTCGTTGAGGAACTTCACCGTTCCCCTTTGGAAGGCCCCCGCGACGGGAAACGGGCCTTCTGCGCCGAAAACGGACTTGGTTTCCTCCCGCTTGGGCCGGAACGGCTCACGGGTTTCCCCGTCGCCGAGGCCGCGGCGTCCATTCCCCCCCACGGGGCGGCCAAGCGCGTCGTCGTCACCGGCTGCTTTGACTGGCTTCACTCGGGGCACCTTCGGTTTTTCGAGGAAGCGGCGGCCTACGGCGAACTCAACGTCGTCATCGGATCGGACGCGAACGTGCGACTCCTCAAGGGGGAGGGGCACCCGCTCTTTCCCGAGGAGGAGCGACGTTACGTCGCCTCCTCGATACGCTCGGTGGCCCGCTGCCTCGTCTCGACGGGCTCGGGTTGGCTTGACGCGGAGCCGGAGATACGCGCCCTCGGGGCCGACCGCTATGTCGTGAACGAGGACGGGGACAAGCCCGAAAAGCGGCGCTTTTGCGCCGAAAACGGCATCGAGTACGTCGTCCTCGCGCGGACGCCCAAGGAAGGCCTGCCCCGACGCTCGAGCACCGACCTTCGCGGTTTCTAGCGCCGCGCGCCGCGATTGTCCAAAGGCGCCGGAGGATGCTACAATGCAACAACCGCCACCTAAGGAGCTATCATGGTCATCCTCACGCTCAATTGCGGGAGTTCTTCGGTCAAATACCAGGTATACGATTGGGACGAAAAAGACGTCCTCGCCACCGGCATCGTCGAGCGGGTCACCCTCGGCGGCGCCTCGATCACCCACAAGGCCCGCGGCAAGGCCGACTTCGTCGCCAACCACGAGTGCCCGAACCACACGGTCGCCGTGGAGCTCATCCTCCAGACGATCACCCACCCCGAGACCGGCGTCATCCGGGACATGAGCGTGATCAAGGCCGTCGGCCACCGCATGGTCCACGGCGGTTCCCGCTTCGCCAAGTCTTCGATCATCGACGACGAGTTCCTGGCCGCCTTCCGCGACCTCAACGACCTCGCCCCCCTCCACAACCCCGCCAACCTCACGGGCGTCGAGGCCGCCAAGGCCGTCCTCCCCGGCGTGCCCCACTGCGCGATCATGGACACCGCCTGGCACCAGACCATGCCCGCCGAGGCCTACACCTACGCCGTCCCCCGCGAGTGGGAGGAGAAGTACATGGTCCGCCGCTACGGCTTCCATGGCACGAGCTTCCTCTACAACACCAAGCGCGCCGCCGTCCTCCTCGGCCGGGACCCCTTCGACACGAACCTCGTCATCGCCCACATCGGCAACGGTTCCTCCATCAACGCCGTCAAGAACGGCTGCTCCTTCGACACCTCCATGGGCCTCACCCCCCTCGAGGGCCTCGTCATGGGCACCCGCTCCGGCGACATCGACCCCGGCATCATCTTCCACCTGATGCGCAAGGCGGGCCTCCACGCCGGCGACGTCGAGAAGAAGCTCAACAAGGAATCCGGCGTCCTCGGCGTGACCGGCAAGTGGTCCGACCGCCGCGACATCGAGCAGGCCGCCGAGAAGGGCGACAAGGTCGCCATCCTCGCGCAGGAGATCGAGTCCTACCGGATCAAGAAGTACATCGGCGCCTACTGCGCCGCCCTCGGCCGCGTGGACGCCCTCGTCTTCACCGCCGGCGTCGGCGAGATGGGCCCCGTCACGCGCAAGCTCGCGACCGCCGGCCTCGAGAACCTCGGCATCGTCATCGACGAGAAGAAGAACGAGCTCGCCAAGTGCCGCAACGCCGAGCTCGACATCACCGGCCCCGGCTCCAAGGTGAAGGTCTACGTGATCCCCACCGACGAGGAGCTCGTCATGACGGAGGACGCCTTTGCCCTCATGTCCGGGACCTACGACGTCCACACGAACTACAAGTACTTCTTCCAGGACAAGTCCTACGTGAACAAGGCCCGCGCCGCCGGCCTCGTCCGCGATTTCGAGAAGAAGCCCTACCTCAAGGACATCGTCGCCAAGCTGCCGAACTAAGCTTCCCGCCCGGGCCTCCGGGGCGACAGCCCCGGGCGGCCGCTCCGGCCCCGGGGCCGTCGCGCCCAAGCGCCGCGAAGGCCGTTCCCCACCCGAGGGGGACGGCCTTTTTCGTCGGCGCGGGGCTCCGCAGGTCTCCGCGGGACCAAGCGGGACCCCGCGGGCTCCAGCCCGCCCCATTGAGGCTCCCGCGCGGCGGGGCGTATACTTCTCTCCTCCATGAGCAGCAACAACCCAGCCGACCCGCCCTGGCGGCGCTTTCACCACGTCGCCCTCATCGCCGGCGACTATGCGGCCTCCAAGCGCTTCTACACGGAAATCCTCGGCCTCCGCGTCATCGCGGAAACCTTCAGGGCCGAGCGCGACTCCTGGAAGCTCGACCTCGAGACGCCGGACGGCGACCGCCTGGAGCTGTTCTCCTTCCCGAAGGCCCCGCTCCGGCCGGACCGTCCCGAGGCCCGGGGCCTCCGCCACCTGGCCTTTGTCGTGGAGGACGTGGCCGCGGCCGCGGCCCTCCTTGAATCCCGCGGCGTCGCCGTCGAGCCGATCCGGATCGACGCCCTGACCGGCAAGGCCTACACCTTCTTCGCCGATCCCGACGGCCTGCCCCTCGAGCTCTATCAGTCCTAGCCCCCCCAGGGGGCCTGAAAGGAAGCCGAATGACGATTCTCTACGCCTTGGCGACGATTCTCGGATGGGGCAGCTGGGCCGCCGTGGCCCGCGACGTCCGCTCCGCCAATTCCCAGGCCAAGCTCCTCTACGCGACCCTCGCGAACCTGGCGGTCGCCGTCACGGTCTTTGCCGTCACGGGAGGATCCCTGCCGCCCGGCGCCTTCTGGGCGCCCTTCGCCGGCGGCGTGGTCTGGTCGATTTCCGGCCTCTTCGCCTTCGCGGCCATCGAGCGCATCGGCCTGGCGCGCGCCGTGGGCATCTGGGTCTGCATCAACATCTTCGTGGGCCTGGCTTGGGGCGCCCTCCTCTTCGGCGAGCTCGCGGGCCTGTCCGCGACGAGCCTGGCCCTGACCGGCCTGGCCCTCCTCATCCTCGTCGCCGGCGTCCTCCTCATGTCGGGCCGGAGTCCGGGCGCCGACCGGAAGGGCGCCCGTCGCGGCGTTCTGGGCGCGGCCGTGGCCGGCGTCCTCTGGGGCTCCTATTTCATCCCGGTCAGCGCCTCCGGGATCCCCGTGTGGAGCGCCAGCCTGCCGCTGGCCGCGGGCATGGCCTTCGGCGCCCTCCTCCTGGCGCTGTTCTTTTGCGGAAAGGCGCCGCCCCTCCTCGCGCGGCCGGCCGACTACCTGCGCGCGGGACTGTCCGGGGCGCTCTGGGCCCTCGGCAACTACGGCATGCTCCTCCTCGGCGAGTCGATCGGGACGGGGCGGGGCTTTGCCATCGCCCAGCTCAACCTGGGGCTTTCCGCCTGCATCGGGATTTT
>DAINBW010000105.1:0-7908 GCA_036732745.1 Spirochaetales bacterium
ACTCCGACGGCCTGCCCGCCGCGGTGAAATTCTGGTCGCAGATCCTCATCGCCTCGGCCGCCGCCCTCGTGCTCTATCTCTCCGGCACCGACGAGACGACGAAGCTCTACGTCCCCTTCTTCAAGTATCCCGTGCTGGACCTCGGCGTCGTCTGGCTGCCCTTCGCCATCGTGTACATGGTCGGCTGGTCGAACGCGGTCAACCTCGCGGACGGCCTCGACGGCCTCGCCACGGGACTCACGATCATCGCCCTCATCGCCTTCTCCATCCTCACCTATCTCACGGGCCGCGCCGACTGGTCGGCCTACCTCTCCATCCCCTTCGTGAAGGGCGCGGGAGAGCTCACCGTCTTCAATCTCGCCCTCATCGGCGCCTGCGTGGGCTTCCTCTGGTTCAACTCCCACCCGGCCGAGGTCTTCATGGGAGACGTCGGCTCCCTCGCCCTGGGCGGCGTCCTCGGCGTCCTTTCCCTCATCGTCAAGAAAGAATTGCTCCTCCTCCTCATCGGCGGAGTCTTCGTGATGGAGGTCGCCTCGGTGACCCTCCAGGTGGGCTGGTTCAAGCTTTCCAAGGGCAAGCGCCTCTTCAAGATGGCGCCGATCCACCATCACTTCGAGCTCAAGGGCTGGAAAGAGACCAAGGTCGTCATGCGCTTCTGGATCCTCGGGGGCATCTTCGCGATCATCGCCCTCTCGACCCTGAAAATACAGTGAGGAAGTAAAAATGCCGAGCGGATTCGCCGTCGAACCCATGGCGCGGGGCCGCGCCTGGGACAGCGCCCTCCTCGCCAGCCTCTTCCTCCTCGCGGGGACGGGGCTCGCCGCGCTGTGGTCGGCCTCCGCGGGCTACGCCCTATCCCTCGGCAAGGAGCCGCATTATTTCGCGCTCCGCCAGCTCGTTTTCTACGCCCCCGCCCTCGGCATCTTCTGGGCGGCGGCCATGGTCCCGCTCGAGGAGCTCCGCGGCAAGGTCACCTTCATCACCCTGCTCGGCCTGGCCTCGCTCTTCCTGCCCCTCCTGCCGGGCCTCGGGGAGAACCGCAACGGCGCCTCGCGCTGGATCGACCTCAGGATCACGACCCTCCAACCCTCGGAATTCTGGAAGCCCATATCGGTCTTCTATCTCGCCCACGTCCTCGACAAGCGCCGGGAGAACGTAGACCAAGGCGCCGGCGTCCTGGTCGCGCCCTTCCTCCTCGTGGGCCTCGGCTGCCTGGTCATCTACCTCCAGAACGATTTTTCGACGGCGGCCATCGCCGCCTTCGCCGCGGCCGCGATGTTCTGGATCGCCTGCGCGCCGATGGGTTTCTTCCTCGGCATCGCCACCGTCGGCCTGCCCCTCGGGGCCCTCGTGATCCTGACGAGCGATTTCCGCCTCAAGCGCATGCTCGCCTTCTTTTTCCCGGCCTACGAACCCCACGGCCAGGGCTATCAGGTCCTCGGCTCCATCCGGGCCATCACCTCCGGCGGCTTCTTCGGCAAGGGCCTCGGGCTCGGGACGCGCAAGCTCGGGGGCATTCCCGAGGTGCAGTCGGACTTCGTCTTCGCCTCCTGGGCCGAGGAGACGGGCTTCGTCGGCGTCCTCGGCTTCTTCGCGCTCTGGGCCTTCTTCGCCTGGAGGGCCTTCCGCAACGCCTTCGCCGAGGAGGACGGGTTCCGGTCCTATCTCGGCTTCGGCCTCACCACGCTCCTCCTCCTCGAGGTCCTCGTCAACGTGGCCGTCGCCTCGGGAGCCTTGCCGGCCACCGGCATCGCCTTGCCCTTCTTCTCCGCCGGCGGCTCCTCGCTGTGGGCCACCGTCGGGGCCGTCGGCCTCATCGTGAACGTTTCCCGCTCGGCGGGCGCGGAAGGGGGCGGGAATGTCTGAGTACGCCATCGGCGGCTTCCGCCCCGAAACCTATTCCCGCGGGGGCATTCCCTCCCCGCGGAGGAGCCGCCCCCGCGCGTCCGCGCGCCCCGAACCCCTGCGGGTTCCGCGCCGGGAGTACCGCGCCGCCGCGGACCCGCGTCCCGGCGCCGCAAAGCGCGCCTCGTCGCGGGAGGAAAGCCGCGGCGCCCTCGAGCGCGGCCTCGGCATTCTTCTCGCGATGGCGGGCGCCGCACTCCTCGCGGCGGCGGCCTTCATCCTCCTCCCCCCGGCCCTCCGCGTGACCCGCTACGAAATCGCCGGGGCCACGGCGATGAGCCAGCGCGAAATCCTCGACGCCGCCCTCATCCACGGCACGGAATACCTGTTCTCCCTCGATCCCGCCCGCGTCCGCTCGGCCCTGCTCGCCTCGCCGCGGATTGCCGACGCCCGCGTCCGGCGGCTATTCCCGAACGGCCTCCGCATCGAAGTGAGGGAGCGCGTTCCCGTCGCCGCCGTCCTCGCCGAGCGGAACGGCCGCCTCGAGAGCGTCCTTCTCGACGCCGAGGGCGTCGCCTTCGCCTTCGCCTCCGAGTACGAGGCGGGCCTGGCAGCCGCGGCCGCCGCCGCCAACCCGCCGGCCGCGGCGGGCTCGCCCGCGACGGCCGGCGGCGCGGCCGCGTCCAAATCCAAGCCCGTCAGGACTTCCGAGTTGCCCATCGTTTCCGGCCTCCGCTTTGAAGGCTTTTTCGCGGGCGCTCGGCTTCCGGCGAGCCTCGTGCCCCTCCTCGCCTCCCTTGGCGAACTCGAAGCCGCTTCGCCGGCCCTCCTCGCCGCCTTTTCCGAAATCCGGATCGTAAAGCCGCGCTTCGGCGATCCCGAACTCGTCCTTTACCCCCTCCACCACCGCGTCCCGGTACGGACCGGCGCCGTCTTGAACGAGGCGACGCTCCGCTCTATCATACTCGTCCTCGACGTGCTCGGTTCCCGCGGCCTCGCGGACGGCCTCGAGGAGATCGACTTCAGAAGGGGCACCGTCGTGTACCGTACCAAGGAGGGACAGTCTGACTGACAACCTCATCGTAGGCCTCGATGTCGGGACCGCCCAGACCCGGGCGGTCATCGGGGAATATAACGAAAACGGCGTCCTCGAGATCACCGGCGTCGGCACGGCCCCCTCGACGGGGCTGCGCCGCGGCGTCGTCGTCAACATCGAGGCGACGCTCGGTTCCGTCGCGGCCGCCATCGAGGCCGCGGAGCTCATGTCCGGCCGCGAGGTCAAGGAATGCTTCGTCGGCGTGGCCGGCGCGAACATCGAGGGCATCAACTCGCGCGGCGTCGTCGCCGTCACCGGGAAGGGCCGCGAGATAGCCCAGGTCGACATCGACCGGGTCCTGGAGGCGGCGCGCGCCGTCGTCATCCCGATGGACCGCCAGGTGATCCACGTCATCCCGCAGAGCTACATCGTCGACGACCAGAAGGGCATCCGGAATCCCATCGACATGATCGGCGTCCGCCTGGAGGCGGAGGTCCACATCATCACGGGCTCCGTCACCACCGCGCAGAACCTCGTCAAGTGCGTGAACCGGGCCGGCTTCAAGGCCGAGACCCTCGTGCTCCAGAGCCTCGCCGCGGCCAGGGCCACCCTGACCGCCGACGAGAAGGAACTCGGCTGCCTCCTCCTCGACCTCGGGGCGGGAACCACCGACCTTCTCGTCTATTCCGACGGCGCGCCCTACTTCACGAGCGTCATCCCGGTCGGCGGCTCCCAGGTCACGAACGACCTCTCGATCATGCTGTCCGTGCCGATGGACGCGGCCGAGCGCCTGAAGCGCGAATCCGCCTCCGCCTGGCTCGCCGGCGTGGATCCGGAGGAGACCGTCGTCGTGCCGGGCGTCGGCGGCAGGGCTCCCGCGGAGACCTCGCGGCGCAAGCTTTGCACGATCGTGCAGCCGCGCATGGAGGAGATCCTCCGCATGGCGCGCGAGCGGGTCGAGAAGATGGGGCACTGGCGCCACATCAAGGGCGGCGTCGTCCTCACCGGCGGCGGGGCCCTCATGCAGGGCGTGGCGGAGCTCGCCACGGAGATCTTCGAGATGCCCGTCCGCGTCGGCAATCCGATCACGGTCGGCGGCCTCGTCGAGGAGTACCGCAGCCCGGTCTACGCGACCGGCGTCGGCCTCGTCCTCCTCGGCGCGGAAACCATGAAGCCCGAGCGGCGGACCGAGGCCTCGAGGAGCGCCGAGAAGCCGAAGGGCCTCGACTTCGGCAAGCTGGTGGACATCATCAAGAAGGGATTTTTCTAGAAACAGGGAAGGGGCGTCCGGGGCCGTGGGGACGGCTTTCCGGGCGAACCCGTCATGGGCGACAGCCGGAAAAGGGGAGGGGATCATGAATATAGAAATGGTGGACGACCGCGCGTCGGACCTGAGTCCGACCGTCATCAAGGTCATCGGCGCCGGCGGCGGCGGCTCCAACGCGGTCAACCGCATGATCGCGGCGGGCCTCAAGAACGTCCAGTTCATCGTCGCCAACACGGACCTCCAGGCGCTCAAGCTTTCGCAGGCCGAGGTGAAGCTCGGCCTCGGCGCCAAGGTGACCCACGGACTCGGCGCCGGCGGCAAGCCCGAAGTGGGCGAAAAGGCCGCCCTCGAGGACCGCGACGCCATCGCGCAGGCCCTGAAGGGCGCCGACATGGTCTTCGTCACCGCCGGCATGGGCGGCGGCACGGGCACGGGCTCCGCTCCCGTCATCGCCCAGGTCGCCCGCGACCTCGGCGCCCTCACGGTCGGCGTCGTCACCAAGCCCTTCGACTTCGAGGGCCGCGTCAAGGCCCGCCTCGCCGAAGAGGGCATCGAGAAGCTCCGCCAGGCCGTGGACACCCTCATCGTGATCCCCAACCAGCACCTCCTCCGCGTCGTCGAGCGCCGCACGCCCATCAAGCAGGCCTTCCAGCTCGCCGACGACGTCCTCCGCCAGGGCGTCCAGGGCATCTCCGACCTCATCACCGTCCCCGGCGAGATCAACATCGACTTCGCCGACGTCCGCACCGTCATGCAGGGCATGGGCGACGCGATCATGGGCATCGGCGGAGCCTCCGGCGACAACCGCGCGGTCGAGGCCGCCGGCAAGGCTGTCAACAACCCCCTCCTCGAGGACGCCCGCATCGAAGGCGCCCGCAACATCCTCGTCAACGTCACCGGCGGCGAAGACCTCGCCCTCACCGAGTACGAGGAGATCGTCAACCTCATCACCGAGACCGCCGATCCCGAAGCCCTCGTCATACCGGGCATCGTCACCGATCCGGCCCTCGGGGACGAGGTGCGCGTCACCGTCATCGCCACGGGCTTCAACCGCGGCCTCCGCGGATCCTCCTCCGCCGCCGCCTCCCTCGGCGGCGCCCGCGACGCCGCGCGCCGCGGCCTCGAGGACTACCTCTCCGCCGACGAGTGGAAGCGCATAACCGAGAGCTCCGCGAACAAGACCAAGCAGTACCTCCTCGGCCGCAACGAGGACGCCGACGAGCTCGACATCCCGACGGTCCTCCGCGACCGCCGCGTCGCCGGGGAGAAGAACGAGGCCTAGGGTGTCGATCCTCCTCGGCCGCTACCGGGACTACCTCCTCGCCGCCCGGCGGCGTTCCCCCCTCACCGTGGAGGTCTACCTCCGCGAGGCGAGCCTCCTCGAGTCCTGGCTCGGGGAGCGCGGCCTCGCGCCCGCGACCTGCTCGAGCGCCGACCTGCTCGGCTTCCTGGTCTGGCGCCAGTCCGGCGCCGCCGCGGAGGAAAAGAGCGCCAGGGAAGCCCCGCGCCGCGGCGGCGGCGGCGACGAGCTCGCCTCCTCGCTTTCGCGAAAGACCATGGCGCGCGTCATTTCGAGCGTCCATTCCTTCTTCAAGTTCCTCCGCCTGGAGGGACTCCGGAGCGACGACCCCTCCGAGCTCATCGAGACGCCGAAGCAGGAGCGGCAGCTCCCCGCCGTCCTGGCCACCGAGGAGATCGACCATTTCCTCGCGGCCATCGACGTCGGCACGCCGCGCGGCCTCCGCGACCGCGCCCTTTTCGAGCTCATCTATTCCTGCGGCCTGCGCATCTCGGAGGCGGCCAACCTCACCTTCGACCAGCTCTTCCTGGAGGAGCGGATCATCCGCGTCCTCGGCAAGCGCAAGAAGGAGCGCCTCGTGCCCTTCGGCGCCGAGGCCGCCGACTGGCTGCGCCGCTACGTCGAGGAGGGCCGGCCGGCCCTCGCCAAGGGCCTGCGCACGGAGCGCGTCTTCCTGAACCACGCCGGCAAGGGCCTCTCGCGCAAGGGCATCTGGAAGCGCTTCGACCTCATCCGCGGGGCGGCTGGGGTCGACGCGAAGGTCCATACCTTCCGGCACAGCTTCGCGACCCATCTCCTCGCGGGCGGCGCCGATCTCCGGACCGTCCAGGAGCTCCTGGGCCATTCGGACATCGCCACGACGCAGATCTACACGCACATCGATCCCGAATCCCTCGCGGACTACCATCGCGAGTATTTTCCGAGGAAGTGAGGGCTTTCGTGGCGGCCGACCGCAAGCGGCGGGCCGTCCCGGGAGCGTTCGAGGAAGAAGGAGGCGAGCCATGAACGGAACCAGCACGATCGCGAGCCGCGGCGCCGTCCGCGGGGGCGTCCTTCTCCTCCTCGTCTTGGCCGGGGCCCTCGGCGCCGCGGGCTGCAAGGAGAATCCCGACCTCCGCCGGCTCATCAACCTCGACGACCGGGCCGCCGTCGGCGCGCCGCCCCAGAGCGTCGAGGAGCTCAAGGCGGGGATCGAGAAGTATTCGAAGGAAGCCGATCGGAAGGTCGAGGCGGACGAGAAGGTCGGTCTTTACTACAAGATCCTGGCCTCGCGCTACACGGAGAAGAAAATGTACGGCGAGGCCTACGAGGCCTACGTCAAGGCCATCGAGTACGCGCCGACCAGTCCGGCCCTCTACCACGGCGCGGGGCTCTGCGCCGGCTTCGTCGCGAAGTCCAAGCAGGCCTTGGGCGAGGCCGGGGCCGCGGAGCGTCGTTCCTGGCTTTCGCGGTCCGAATCGAGCTACAAGGTCGCCCTCGAGTACGCGCCGCGCTTCGGCCAGGCCCTCTACGGACTCGCCGTCCTCTACGAATTCGAGCTCGAGCGCCCCGCCGACGCCCTGCCGCTCCTCCGCCGCCTCCTCGAGATCGAGACGAAGAACGTCGACGCGCTCCTCCTCCTCGGCCGCGTCTACTACCGCCTCGGCCGTTTCGAAGACGCCATCAACGCCTACGAGACGGTCGTCGGCATCACCAAGGTCGCCGACAAGCGCAAGGCCGCCGAGGAGAACATCGCGCGCGTCAAGGCGGAGCTCGGTGCCCGCTGACCGCGGCAGGGCGCTGGCCCTGCTCGGCCTGCAGCGGCTGCGCCGTCTCGGCGCGGCCGCCCAGACGCGGCTACTCGCCGCCGTCGACTCCGGCGCCGACCTGTTCGCGCTCGGGCGATCCGAGCTCGAGGCCGTCGCCGGCCGCCGCCTCGCCGCCCCCTGGGATCCCGCCGCCCTCGCCGCCGCGGCCGAGTCCGACGCGCGCCTCCTCGAAAGGCTCGGCGCCCGCTTTGTCCAGCGCGACGAGGCCGGTTTTCCCGCGGCGCTCCGCGAGATCCCCGCGCCGCCCTTCGGCCTCTACCTCCGCGGCGCCGGCCTGCCCGCCGCGCTTCCCGCCGTGGCCGTCGTCGGCACGCGGTATCCGACGGGGCTCGGCGCCTCGGCGGCCCGGCGCCTCGGCCGCGAGCTTGCCTCCGCCGGCCTGGCCGTCGTCTCCGGGCTCGCCCGCGGCGTCGACGCCGAGGCCCACCGCGGCGCGCTCGAGTCGATGCGCGGCGCGGCCGGAGGCGCCGGAACGACCTGCGCGGTGCTGCCCTGCGGCATCGAAACCGCCTACCCGGCGATGAACCGCGGCCTCGCCGCGGCCATCCTCGCCTCCGGCGGCCTCCTCGCCTCGGAGTTCCCTCCCGGCGCGGCGATCTACCGAAGCAACTTCCCCGAACGGAATCGCATAATCTCCGGCTTGGCCCGCGGC
>DAINBW010000106.1:0-7892 GCA_036732745.1 Spirochaetales bacterium
TCACGTGAGGCGGCCCTGGCCTGCCTTGAGCGGCTGGAAAGGGACACGGCCCCGTGAAGCAACGGCCCGCCGCGCGGCGTGGGCACGGAGACGAACCCAAAAGCCTCGCCGCCGTCTCCGACGCCACCTCGAGGACGCTCACGCTGGCCGCCGCCCTCGCGGCGGTCTGCGCCCTCCTCCTCTTCGCCTTCACGATCGCCTTCCCGGCCAAGCGGTCGGGCGATTCCGCCAGCCTGGCGCGGATCAACGCGGCGGTCGCCGCCGTGCTCCGGGCCCCGGCCGACCGCGGGTTCGCGGAAACCAAATCGCTTGTCCGCGCGGCCCTCGGCGCCGATGCCTACGGCCCCCTCGCCCGGTCGCTGGAGACCGCCGCCGACGGGGAAGCGCTCCTTGAGGCCCTTCGCGGCGCCGCCGTCGAGCGCCGGGCGGGCGCGGAGCGCGACGCCCGCGCGCTGATCTTCGCGGCGGCTCTCATAGGCCTCGTTTCGGCCGCGGCCACCGCGGGAATCGCCGTCTTCCTCCGCCGTCTCAACCGTCATCAGGGCGCCTTTTTCGACCGCCTCGACGAGCTGATCGACCGGGTCGAAGACTCCATCCGCGGCGGCCGGGGCGAGATCGAGTGGCGGGGAGACGCCTGGATCGAGACCCGCGACCTCGCCCGCCGCGCCGCCCGCCTCGCGGGCGAACTCGCCTTCTCGCGGGAGCTCGTCGACGCGACCCACGGCGCGCAGGACCTCGACGAGCTCCTCGAGGAGCTGCCGCGCGCGCTCGGCCGGGTCCTCCCCGCGGAGCGCGTCGCCATCGCCTTCCTCGACCGGGCCGGCAACGTCGTCGCGGAGCGGGCGGTCAGCGCCGGCGCCGCGATCCGCCTCGACGTGGGCTTCTCCCAGCCCCTCGCGGACTCCGACCTAGCCCGGGTGGCCGGGAGCGCCCGGGCCCGCGTGATAGGCGACCTCGCCGCCTTGCCGACCGTCTCGCGGGCGACGGGCCTCATCCTGCAGGAGGGCTTCCGCTCCTCGCTCACGGCGCCCCTGCTCTTCGGCGACCGCTGCGTCGGCTTCCTCTTCATCAACGCGCGCGCGCCCTTCGCCTACGGGCCGGAGGAGGCCGAGCTCGCCGAGCGGATAGCCGCCTCCCTCCGCGCCCCCGTCTACCACCACTACGTCGTGCAGCTCCTCCTCGCGGAGACGGCCCGGGGCTTCGTGCGGAGCATGGAAAAGCGCGACAACGAGACGAGCCTCCACATCGAGCGGATGAGCCTCTACGCCCACGCCGTGGCGCGCGAGCTGGCGCGGGTTTCCGGGGACGATCCCGACCGCGCGCGCGAGCTCCGGCCGCGGGCCCTCCGCGAGCTCCTCTGGTTCGCGCCCCTCCACGACATCGGCAAGATCGGCATACCCGACGCCATCCTGTTCAAGCCCGGCCCCCTCGACCCGCCGGAGCGCGCGGTCATGGAGACCCACGTGGAGATGGGCGCCTCCATCTTCCGCGACATCAACGAGGGCCTCTCGCGCTATCTTCCCTCCCCGCCCCTCGACACCGCGGTCGACCTCATCCTCGGCCACCACGAGCGTTGGGACGGCTCGGGCTACCCCCGGGGCCTCGCGGGCGCGCGGATCCCCCTTGCGGCCCGGATCACGAGCGCGGCCGACGTGCTCGACGCCCTGACCTCGGCCAGGCCCTACAAGGAAGCGTGGAGCCTCGACGCCGCGATGGACTACATCGCGGCCCGGGCCGGCTCGCAGTTCGACCCAGCCGTCGTCGCGGCCCTCCTCGCGATCAGGCCCGAAATCGAAAGGATCCGCGCGGCCCACGCCGACGCTCCCGGCTCGGTGGGCGGCGCCGACTAAAGGCTCCGCCGCCGGCCGCCGGCCGCGGGCCGCGGGCCGACGTACGCCGCGTTGCCGCGGTGAATCCATTTAAAATTAGAAGAGGCTGTCCCGGAATCGCTTCCAGGACAGCCCCTTGCCGAAGGCCTGCTACAAGCCTTCAGCCGCTCTTACTTGCCGGTCTTGGCGAAGAGCGCGGCTTCCTTGCCCGCGTCGAGGCCGAAGACGATGGCCGGCGCGACGCCGGTGCCGCCCGCCATGCCCTTGCCGCCCCACTGCGAGGAGCCCATGGACTCGCCCGCGGCGTAGAGGCCGACGATGGGCTTGGCGGAGGCGTCGACGGCGCGGAGCTTCGTGTCCACCTTGATGCCGCCCTGGGTCATGAAGATGGTGCCGTAGCAGAGGACGCCGTAGTAGGGGCCCTTCTCGAAGGGCATGCCCGTGGTCTTGCCGAAATAGTCGGCCTGGCCTTGGGCGCTGGCGGCGCTGACGCCGTCCACGGTCTCCTTGAGGCCCTTGGCGTCGACACCGAAGGCCTTGGCGAGCTCCTCGAGGGAGTCGGCCTTCTTCACGGCGTAACCCTGGGCCATGCGCGCGTCAAAGTCGCGGATCGGGGTCTTGCCGCCGTTCTTGTCCAGGATGCCCTGGTCGAAGACGATGAGGATCCTGCCGTCCTTGATCTTGTCGATCGCGACCTCGCGGGGATCCTCGTCGCCGTCGTCCTCGTTGACGAAGCGCTTGCCGTTCACGTCCACCCAGATCTCGCCCTTCCAGCGGTCCGCGAAGCCGGAGGTGAGGTCGCCGAAGCCGAGGGCGTAGTTGTCCGCGGCCTTGGGCATGGCGCCGAAGTAGCCGACGACGTAGTCCATGTTGACGAGCTGGGCGCCGGCGGCGGCGGCCATCTCGATGCCCTCGCCGGTGGCCCAGGGCGGGGTGACGGTGCGGTACTCGGCGTAGCGGGGGGAGTACTTCTTGATCATGTCGCGGTTGGAGCCGTAGCCGCCCGTCGCGAGGACGACGGCCTTGGCGCGGTACACGCGCTCGCCCTGGGGACCGACGGCCTTGACGCCGACGACCTTGCCCTTCTCCTGGACGAGGCCGACGACCTTCGTCGAGACGAGGGCGGTGAGGCGCTCGCCGTACTTGGCCTTGGCCTGCTCGGTCATGACGCGGACGTATTCGTTCGCGCTGTTCTTGGCGGGAACCATCGTGCGCGCCACGGTGTAGGCGCTGTGCACGGGGTCGATGACGGGGCCGGTCGGGTTCGGGTTGAGGCCGTTCGCGACGAACCACTCCCAGACGCCGGTCGCCTCCTCCACGAACTTGCGGAGGAGGGCCTGGTCGGCGCCGTTGTGGCCGATGCGGTTGATGTCGTCGATATGGAGCTGGACGGAATCGACGATGCCCTTGCTCTTCTGCATCGCGGTGCCGACCGCGCAGAAGGTGCCGGTCGAGGTCAGCGAGGTGCCGCCGAGCCTGTCGTTCTTCTCGATGAGGAGGACCTTGGAGCCACCCTCGAGGGCGCCGTAGACGGCGCCGTGGCCGGCGAGGCCGGAGCCGACGACGATGACGTCGGCGTCATTGGCGATCTTGGAACTGCCCGCGCCGCCCGCGCAGGAAACGAGGAGCGCTACGGCGACGAAGAGTCCGCCGATTGAAAGCGAAAGTTTACGCATGTATATCCTCCACGACCATGATTCGTCCATTTTTTATATTTTGTCAAGTGTACATTTACGGTGTTATTGAATTTACCCCTTGGTTTTCATTTTTAATGACGCTATTTTCCCCCTATGCACAAAGAACAAAGCCTCGGCGCAAGGCCGAGCGACGCGGCGCCCATCGGGGCCGCGACCATGGATCGGGAAACGAGCGCGGCGCCGTCCGGCGAGCTTCCGTCCACCACCAGGCTCTGGAACCGGAATTTCACGCTTCTCTGGCAGGGGCAGCTCGTGAGCTCCTTCGGCAAGCAGGCCTTCAGCCTCGCCGCCCTGTTGTGGCTCAAGGAGGCCACCGGCTCGGGCAGCGTGATGGGCCTCGTGATGATGGCGGCGACCCTGCCGCCCGTCCTCCTCGGCCCGGTGGCGGGCGTCATCGTGGACCGCTGGGACCGTCGCAAGATCATCGCCTACACCGACATCGCGGGCGGGCTCTTCGTGCTCGCCGCGGCCCTCCTCTTCTTCCTCCTGCCCGAGGCGACCGGACTCCTGATCGGCGCCGTCTTCGCGGTCACCCTGGCGACCGGCCTCCTCGACACCTTCTCCCAGCCCTCCATTGGGGCGAGCGTGCCGGACCTCGTGCCCAAGGAGCGGCTCGAGGCGGCGAACGGGCTCAACATGGCGGGCATCCAGCTTGCCGTCTTCGGCTCCCAGGGCGCCTCGGGCCTCCTCTTCAGCCTCCTCGGCGCGCCCCTCCTCGTCCTGTGGAACGCGGTGACCTACCTCTACGCGGGCGTCACGGAGCTGTTCATCCGGATCCCCCGGCAGGCGGCCCGCGACGCGGAGCGCGAGACCAGGCTCGCCGCCCTCCATCCCTTCCACCGCTTCAAGCTCGAGCTCCTCGAAGGCTTCGGCTACCTCCGCGGCCACCGCGGCCTCTGGACGGTCATCCTGGTCTTCGCCCTCCTCAACTTCTTCATCAGCCCCGTCCTCGTCATCCTGCCCTTCTTCGCGACGGACTTCCTGGGCCTCGGCCCCGCCTGGTACGGCTACCTCATGGCGGCCTTCGGCCTCGGCTCCCTCCTCGGCTTCCTCGCGGCGGGCTTCTTCCCGACCCGGGGCAAGGCGCGGGAGCTCGTGGTGAACGGAGCCCTCCTCGTCCAAGCCCTCCTCATGTTCGTGAGCCTCCTGTGGAAGGCGCCCGCGGCCGAGCTCGCGGCCTTCCTCCTGATCGGGCTCTCCGGCGGCGTCCTCAACGTCAACGTCATTTCCCTCGTCCAGGCGGGCACGCCGCCGGAGTTCCGCGGCCGCATCCAGGCGCTGATGACCACCGTCTGCGCCGGCGCGATGCCCCTCGGCATGGCCCTTTCGGGCCTCCTCTTCGACCTCTCGGGCAAGAACGTGCCCCTCATGTTCGGCGCGAGCGCCGTCCTCACCCTCCTCACGACCCTCGGCGCCCTCGGGGTGAAGGACTACCGCGACTTCCTGGCGACGGACCTGCCCGGGGCCGCGGAAGCCTCCGCCGCCCCCGACGCTCCCGCGGCCTCCGACGCCGCAGGAAGGAACGAGGAGGCGTGACGCGGCGCGTGGCGGCCGGGCTTACCCTCCTGGCGCTCGCCGCGGCCGCGCCGGGCGGCCTTCGGGCCGAGGAGGGCCGCCTGTCCTTCGCCGGGCGGGAGTGGCTCGTCGTGGACGATGCCGAGCCGCGGGGGCCGGGACCGAACCGCTTCGACGCCCGCAACGCCCGCCTGGACCGCGACGGCCGCCTCATCCTCGAGACGGCGCGGCGCGGCGGGCGTTGGACGGCGGCCCAGCTCTTCCTGGCGGAGAGCCTGGGCCACGGCGTCTACGAGCTCGAGCTCGAAGGCCTCCGCCGGGACCTCGACCCGCTCGCCGTGCTCGGCTTCTACACCTGGGACGAGGATCCGGCCTTCGCCAACCGCGAACTCGACCTCGAGCTTTCGCGCTGGGGCCGGGCCGACGCGCCGAACCTCCAGTTCGTCGTCCAGCCCGCCGACGGGCCGCCCGGGCGCCTGGCCCGCTTCCGGCTCGACGCCTCGCGGCCCTTCGTCCTCCGGCTCGAATGGCTGCCCGGCCTGGCGAAGTTCTCGGCGCGTTATGCGAACGAAGTCGCGCCCGCGGCCGAGTGGTCCTTCCCCGGCGCGGGCGCGCCCGGGCCGGCGGAGCCCTTCGGCGTCCCGCCGCCGGGCCGCGAGCGGATCGGCCTCAATCTCTGGCTCATGGAGGGCCGCGCGCCCGCCCGGGCGGATCGCCTCGCAATCCGCGATTTCCGCTTCACGCCGGCCGCGCCGGTCCCCGCGGAGGCCGCGCCCCCGGCGGAGGCCGGCCCCCCGGCGCCGCGCGCGGCCGGGCCCTAAACCCGGCGAAACGCGCCGCGGCGCACTATACTTGTCTTCCGTGGCCGCTCAGCAATGCGGGCGGCCCGGAGGTCGCCCACGATGAAAAGACTTCTCCAATCGCTCCATTTCCTTCCCGGATCCGACTACCTTCCCCCACGCGGCTCCATCGCCACCACGGCCATGGCCAGCATTCTCCTCGCCCTCCTCCTCTGCCTGACCCTCGCCGATTGCGCCGCCCCCGGAGCGCGTTCCCCCGGCAAGCCCGGCGCCCCGCCGCCCGAGGCGCGGCTCGAGCGCGAGTACAAGATGATGGAGAGCCTCGCGCCCCCGCCGCCCTCCCCCTCCATGGCGCCGATGGCCAAGTCCGCCGCTGCCCCGCCCGGCCAGGGACCGGTCGCCGGCGGCCAGGCCGCCGACCAGGCAGCGGGAACGGCCTCAGCCGACGAATACAAGGGCAGCGTCGAGAACCCCTTCAAGGAGACCGCGAAGGACAAGCTTTCGACCTTCGCCGCGGACGTCGACACCGCCTCCTACGCGAACATCCGCCGCTTCATCAACGACGGCGCCCTGCCCCCGCCCGACGCCGTCCGCGTCGAGGAACTCGTCAACTACTTCGACTACGCCTGGAAGGAGCCGACGGCCGCGGCCGGCGCGCCGCCGGCGCCCCTCGCCGCGACCATCGAGGTCGCGCCGGCGCCCTGGGCCCCGGCGCGCCGCCTCCTCGCCATCGGACTTAGGACGCGGAGCGTCTCCGCGGAGAACCTGCCCCCCGCCAACCTCGTCTTCCTCGTCGACAGCTCGGGCTCGATGTCGAGCCCCGACAAGCTGCCCCTGGTCCAGCGCGCCTTCTCCCTCCTCGCCGAGGTGATGCGGCCCCAGGACCGCGTCGCCATCGTCGCCTACGCCGGGTCCGCCGGCGTCATCCTGCCGCCCACGCCCGGCTCGGAGAAGGCCAGGATCATGGAGTCCCTCGAGCGTCTCTCCGCCGGCGGCTCCACGGCGGGCGGCGAGGGCATCGTCCTCGCCTACGAGACCGCCCTCGCCAACTTCAGGAAGGGCGGCAACAACCGCGTCATCCTCGCGACCGACGGCGACTTCAACGTGGGCCCCTCGAGCGAGGCGGAACTCCTGGCCCTCGTGGAGGGCTACAAGAAGAAGGGGATCTTCCTCTCCCTCATGGGCTTCGGCCGCGGCAACCTCAAGGACTCGCGCATGGAGGCCTTGGCCGACAAGGGCAACGGCAACTACGCCTACGTCGACAGCCTGGCGGAGGCGCGCCGCGTCCTCGTGGAGGAGATGGGCGCCACCCTGCTCACCGTCGCCAAGGACGTGAAGCTCCAGGTGGAATTCGATCCCGCGACGGTCAAGTCCTGGCGCCTCGTCGGCTACGAAAACCGCCTCCTCGCGGCGGAGGACTTCGCCGACGACACCAAGGACGCCGGAGAGATGGGCGCCGGCCACCGCGTGACCGCGTTGTACGAAATCGAGCCGGCCGAGCGGGCCGGGACACCGGAGGCCGGCGGAGCGCGCTCCCTCGGAACGCTCAGGGTGCGCTACAAGAAACCCGCGGAGGACCAGTCGGCCCTCCTCGAGTTCCCCCTCCTCGACGGGGGCCAGGGCCTCGCCGCCGCCTCGGGCGACTTCCGCCTCGCGGCGGCGGCCGCCGGCTACGGCCTCATCCTGCGCCGCTCCGCCTACAAGGGCTCGGCCGACTGGCCCCTCGTGCTCGGCCTCGCCAAGGAGGCCGCCGCCGCGGCTCCTTCCGACCGGCGCGCCGAATTCGTGGGCCTGGTCGAAAAGGCCTCGCGGCTGCGCCCCTAGGGCTTCAGGGCTTCCAGTCCGCGACGAGGGAGAGGGCCGCCGAGCGCCGCTCCCCCGCCGCGAACGTGGCCTCGCCGATCGCCTTGAGCTTGAGCCCCCTGGAGACCGCGAAGCTCGCGCCCAGGCTCGGACCCCAGGGCCAGCTCCGGCCCGCGGCCGTGTTCTCCACGCCGATCTCGCCGCCGGCGACCAGGATCCAGCGGGAACCGAGGCCGAACTCGTTCAGC
>DAINBW010000107.1:0-7884 GCA_036732745.1 Spirochaetales bacterium
CGGAGGGGTCGGCGCGGGACGCCGTGGCGAAGGCGTCGAGCATGCCGAAGGCGATGGCGACCACGTTCTTGGCCGCGGCGCAGACCTGGACGCCGACGGCGTCCAGCGAGGGGAACACCAGGACGCGGCTGCCGCGGAAGAGCTCGCGGACGCGGATGGCGTTGCGTCCGTTCGCGCTCGCGGCGACGAGGCCGGTGACGCGGCCGCGCGCGACTTCCTCGGCGTGGCTCGGCCCCGAGAGGTAGACGAGCTGGTCCCGGTAGCGGCCGGGCAGGCGGTCCTCGAGGGCGTCGAGGATGAGCCTCGGGCCGCGCGGGCCCGGAATGAAGCCCTTCGTCACGACGACGACGAGACTCTCGCCGTCCATCACGTTGGGCGCGGCCAGGATGCCGCGGAGCGAGCCCATGAGGTAGGGCGAAGGCAGGGCCAGGACGAGGACGGAGCGGCCCGTGGCCGCCGCGAGGGGATCGGATTCCGGCGCGATGCCCGCGGGCAGGACCACGCCGGGCAGGTAGGCCGAGTTCGTCCTTCGTTCGCGTATCTCCTCCGCGAGGCGGGGTTCCCGGCACCAGAGGCAGACCTCGTGGCCGAGCTCCGCCAGGACCTTCGCGATGGCGGTGCCCCAGCCGCCCGCGCCGATGACGCCCACCGTCTCAGCCATTCTGTCCTCCCATGCCCTCCGCGAGGGCCTCGAATTCCGCCGCCTCGGCCTCGAACACGGCGATGCCGGCCCGCCAGGACTCCACGCTCTCGATGTCGAAGCCGGCGAGCCCCGCCACCTTGGCGGCGGAGGCGCAGCCGGTCTCCGCCAGCAGCCGTCGGTACTCCGCCGCGAAGGACGGTCCTTCTTTCGCATAACGCGCGAAGAGGCCGAGCCCGAAGAGGAGGCCGAAGGCGTAGGGGAAATTGTAGAAGGACAGGTCGGGGCGGTAGTAATGGCCCTTCGCCGCCCACATGTAGGGATGGAGGGCCCCGGGATCGAGCCCGTCGCCGTAGGTCCGCCGTTGCGCCTCGAGCATGAGCGAACAGAGCTCGTCCGCGGGGATCTCCCCCTTCGCGCGCCGCTCGAAGACCGCGCGCTCGAACTCGAAGCGGGAGAGGATGTCGCAGATCACCTGGCAACCGTCCTGGAGGTGGTTTTCGAGGAGGCCGAGGCGCTCGGCGGGCGACGCGGCGCGCGACGCCTCGCGGTGGACGATGGTTTCCGCGAAGATGGAGGCGGTCTCCGCCAGGGTCATCGGGTAGCGCGAAAGCTGGTGGGGCTTGCCCGCCACGCACGCGTGGTGCCAGGCGTGCCCGAGCTCGTGGGCCACCGTCGTGAGGGAGGAAAAGCCGCCGTCGAAGTTGCAGAGCACCCGGGAGGCCTTGGCCTCCGGGAAGCCGGCGCAATAGGCGCCGCCGACCTTGCCGGGACGCGGCTCGGCGTCGATCCAGCGCTCCCGGAAGGCGCGGTCGGCGAAGTCGCCCATCGCGGGATCGAAGGCGGCGAATTTTTCGACGATGAAGGCCCGCGCCTCCGCGAAGGAGAAGGACCGGCCCGCGGCGCCGCCCGCGCCCGCCGGCGCGGGGGCGAAGAGGTCGTAGAAGGCGCAGGCGTCGACGCCGAGGAGGCGGGCCTTGGCCTTGAGATAGCGCCGCCAGACCGGCAGCGACTCCTCCATCGCCCCGAGGAGGGCGTCCAGGGCGGCGCGCGTCATGCGCGCCTCCTCGATGGACTTCTCGAGGGCGCCGGCCCAGCCGCGGCGCCGGTCGAGCGTGAGGGCGAAGCCCTTGACGCCGTTGAGCGCCGCGGCCAGGGGAAGCTCCACGGATTTCCAGGCGCCGAGCTCCAGCCGGTAGGCCCGCTCCCGGACGGCGCGGTCGGCGTCGCGGGCGAGGTTGCGGAGCTCGACGACGGTCTTGCGCTCGCCGGTCAACGCGTCCCAGACGACCGACGCGTTGGCCGACACCGGTTCCTGGAGCCGGCTCCAGGCGTCCCCGCCTGAGCGGGAGAGGTCCTCCGCGAGGTCCTCGAGCTCGGGGGCCATCTGCTTCGATCGCCGGAACAGCTCCTCGCGGAGATGGAAGGCGAGCGGCGCGATCCGGGGATCGGCCTCCGGCCCCGCGCAAAGGGTTTCCACCTCGGCGCGGCGGGCCGCGAGGGCTTCGCGGAACAGCACGGAGGCGCGCTTGAGCGGCAGGGACAGCTCCGCCGCCGCGTTGAGCTCGGCCATCGCCTGGGCGTCCCGCGTCGCGGTCGAGTAGGAGGCGTAGGCGAAGGAGCCGAGGGTCTCGGCCAGGGAGCCCGCGGCCTCCTCGAGCCTGAGGGCCTCGGCGAGCCAATCGGCGAAGGCGGCGCGCGGCGCGCCGGCCGCGGGGACCGCGCCGAGATGGGCCAGGAATTCCGCGGAGAGCGCGGAGAGCCGGGCCTTGGCCGCGGCGTGCCCGGGGGAGCCGAGGCCGGGATAGACGGACGAGAGGTCCCAGCGGGGCAGCCGCTCAGATCCAGCCATCGTTGCCGTCCTTCCAGTCGATGATCTCGTCGGGCCGGAAGAAGAGGCCGATCTCGCGCTCGGCGCTCGCGGCGGAGTCCGAGGCGTGGATGATGTTGAGGCCGGTGTGCATCGCGTAGTCGCCGCGGATCGTGCCGGGCGCGGCCTCCTCGGCCTTGGTGGAGCCGCAGAGCTTGCGGAGCATGGAGACGGCGGCGTCGCCCTCCAGCACCATCGCGAACACCGGGCCGCTCGTGATGTAGTCGACGAGCTCGCCGAAGAAGGGCTTGTCGCGGTGCTCGGCGTAGTGCGTCTCCGCGAGCGCGCGCGGGATGCGCGTCAGCTTGGCGGCGACGATGTCGAAGCCCTTGGTTTCGATCCGCGAAATGATCTCGCCCGCGATGCGCCGCGAAAGGACGCCGGGCTTCAGCATCGTGAAGGTGCGCTCGATCGCCATGTCTGCCTCCTTCGATACCCGCCGATCCTAGCACGGCCCGGGCCGTCCCGCCAACGGGAGCCCTTGGCCGCCACCTTGCGGAGCCTCGGCCGCGGGCGCCATACTCGGGACAGCATGAACGCCGAATTCCATTATTACGCCCTCTACGCCCTCTGCCTCAGGGCGGGCTTCGAAGACGCCGAGGCCCGGACGATCGCCCATTCCTCGCAGTACGTCGACAACGCCCTCGTCTCCTACGAGGTCCTCGACGGCGGCGCTCCCTACCGCACCCTCGTGACGCAAAACTACCTGTTCTGGGACGAGGAAACGCTCCGCGACGCCTACCTGCCCTTCCACTTCCTGCCGGGGGATACGGACGCGCTTTCACGGGAACGCGCGGACGGCCGCGCCTCCCGCCACGCGGCGAGCCCCGACTCGCCGATCTCCAAGGAACTCCTGGTCGAGGCGCTCAAGAGCCGCGATCCCTTCCGGATCGGCATCGCGCTCCACGCCTACGCCGACGGCTGGGCGCACCAGCACTTTTCGGGACGGCTCGAGGAGGCCAACGCCCTCGACCCATCCTCCCCCCTTCCGCCGGCCGGCCACCTCCAGGCCCTCCGCCTCCCCGACGAGCCGCTCGGCCGCTGGAGGGATCCGCGACTCCTGCCCGCCTTGTCCGCCGTCGACAACGGCGAGCGTTTCCTGGCCGCGGCGCGGAAGATCTTCCGCTACCTCCGCACGAGCCTCCGACGCCCCTTCGACGACGAGGAACTCGTCCTCGGCGAGCTCCTCGAGGCCTGGCGCGCGCCCGCGGGCGGCCGCGTCTCCGCCGGGCGCGAGGCCCGCGCGCGGATCGACGAGATGGTGATCCGCTTCGACCTCGCGCCCTATTCCGCGCGGGACTGGCCCAGGGCGGCCGGCCTCGAGGCGCAAGGCGACGAGGGCGAAGCCTCCCCGGGCTACGACAAGCTCGCCTGGGCCAAGGCCGAAATCGCGCATCGCGCCACCGGGGGGGCCGGCCGGCCGGTCCGCCGCGCCTCCTCCGGCGGGCGCTTCGAGGGCTCGGAGCTCCACCGCTGGGACCTGGCCGCGCGCGCCCACCGCGACGCGGCCCGGGCTGCCCTGCGCGCCGCCGGCTTCGGCAAGGAGCTCGCGTGAAAGCCCCCGCCGCCCGCCGCCGGGCCTTCGCCGCCGCGCTCGCGGCCCTCCTCCTCGGGGGCTGCGCGGCCCGCGTTCCCTACGAGACGCCCGGGGATCCCCTGCGGAGCCTCGCGCCCGGCGCCCTCCTCTACTCGCGCGTCCGCGCGCCCTCCCTCCTCGAGTTCGCCCCCGCGATGCTGCCCCCCGCCGAGGCGCGGGCGCTCAGGCCCCTCTTCGAGCGCAGCGCCGAAATGGGCGTCGCGGCCTATCCGCCGGACGCGTCGGGCGCCCCGAGCCTACAAGCGGTGTTCGTCGGCAACTATCCCTTCCGGAGCGCCTCCATGGCCCTTTCGGGCGACCGTTCGTGGAAGCGCGAGGGCCCGGGCTTCTTCAACGCCGCCGCCGGCGTCCGCGTGGCCCTGCCGGGACCGACCGTCATCCTCGCCGCGAGCGGCGCGATCGAGCCCCTGGTCGAGCGGCTCAAGTTTCCCGGCCCCTCGCCCCTGCCCGCGCGCCTCGAAGCCCTCTCGGGCCGCGAGGTCGTCCTCTACGCCCCCGAACCCTTTTCCCGCCTGGCCGCGGCCATCATCGGCGAGGAGCTCGACGTGCCGATCCGCGGCCTCCTCATCGCCGCCGAGCGCGTCGGCGCCGGGCATGTGGGAGACGAGCGGGCGGGAGACGCGCCGGCGCCCGCCGGGGACTCCGGCGCGTCGAGCGCCGCGGCGGGCGGCCAAGAGGAGCCGATCTACGACGCGATGGTCGTCTTCCTGATGGACGATCCGGACAGCGCGCGGATCTTCAGGCCCGCGGCCAAGCTCGCCTGGTACGCCCTCGTCCGGAGCCTCTTCCCCGCCGAGGCGGAGGAACTTCTGGCCGCCAAGTTCCAGCTGGACGGCGAAACGGTCGCGGCCGCCGGCCTCCGGATGCGCGCCTCGAGCCTGGCCGGCGCCCTCGCGCGCCTGGCCGCGGGCTTCGGCGCCCCGGCGGAGCCATGAAAAAAGCCAGTTGTGCATAGGCGCAACTGGCTTTTGGAAAGGTTTGTCGGCGCGCGGCGGCTTGGCCGGGCCGCGGATCGCGTTCGGGGCGTTCGGTTTTAGGGGGCGGAATTCCCCGCCTGCGGGGGGATGGCGGGAGCGGCGGCGCCGGCGGGATTTGAAGCGCCGGCGGGAGCGGCGGCGCCGGCGGGCGCGGCGGCGCCGGGCGCGGCGGACTCGGTTTCAGCCTCGGCTTCCGGCTCGGCTTGCCGCTCCCGCATCACGCCCCCGTCGTAGCGCGGCAGGCCGTCGGGAGGAGCCTCGCCGCGGGCAAAGGCCGCGAGCAGCCCGGCCAAGCCCTCCGCCAGGGGAAAGCCCGGGTCGCTGAAGGCGCGGTAGTTCTCGTCCAGCTCGGCCGGCACTTCCTTGAGGACGTGGTTCATGCCCGGGATGATCACCGCGGCCGCGTCGGGACGGGCCTTGGCCAGGGGATAGAACTCGGCCAGGCTCACCTGGACGTCGCGGTTGCCCTGGACGAGGAGGAGGGGCCCCGCGGCCGCGGCGAGCTCGGAAAGCAGGTCGTAGCGGAACCAGGAGGCCAGGTATGCCTGGAAGCTCGGCCGGAAGAAATCGGCGAAGTAGGGCGACGGTTCCGCATAACGCTCCCCGCGCAGGAGGGCGTCCATGATGGCGCGGGCCTCCGCGGCGTATTCCGGGGGGGCGGAGGCGAGGGCCTCCTCCACGCTGGCGACGGCCCCCTTGCCGGAGGGGCACAGGAGGGCCAGGCCCTCGAACCGCGCGGCGGAGCCGGCGAGCCGCAGGGCCGCGGCCGCGACGAGGCCGCCCTCCGTGTGGCCCGCGACGGCACGGCGGGAAAAGCGCGGGTCGTCCGCGAAGGCCGCCAGGACGGCGGCGCAATCCTCCACGTACCGGTCGAAGCGCAGGTTCTCCTCGTCGGGGGCGAGGCGGTAGCTTTCGCCCGAACCCCGCTTGTCGAAGCGGTAGGTCGCCACGCCGAGCCCGCGGAGCTCGAGGGCCAGGGCCTTGAGCGCGTCGTTCCGGCCCGGGACGCCGTAGTTGTTGCCGTCGCGGTCGGTCGCGCCGGCGCCGGACACGAGGACGAGGAGGGGGAAGGGACCCGGTCCCTCCGGCGCAAGGAGGCTGCCGCCCAAGGCGCCGCCGGCGACGGGCACCGCCAGCTCCTGGCCCCGCGTCGGATCGGCCGGCGCCAGGACCAGGGAAAAGCTTCCCGCGCTCGCGCCGGAAAAGCGCCCCTCGATCCGCGGCGGGTCGCCGCGCGGCGGCGCGCCGGTCGGAGGGGCTTCGGACGCGGCGGCGCCGGAGGAGGAGGCCTCGGGCGCGGCGGCGCCGGAAGCGGGCGCCGCGGCGGGAGCCGCGACCAGGCTCCCGTCGAATCGGAGGCCTCCCTCGTCGCCGAGCACGAAGGCGAGGCGATCGCCCTCGGCGGCGAAGGCGCCCAAGGGATAGCCGTAGAGGCCCTCCGCGGGGAGGTCGAGGAGACCGCCCCCGCCGGGGAGGAGGCGGAGGGACATCGGCGCCGCCCCTTGCGCGGAGGCCATGCTGCCTTCCCAGCGACCGGCGGCGAGGACGGTGCCCGCCACCGTCGCCGGCGGCGGAAGGGGGCCGGGAGCGGAGGAGGGCGCGGCCTCGGCGCCGGCCAGCGCCGGTGCGAGGCCCAACAGGGCTGCGAACAACAGGGCGTGCTGCGTGGACATGGCGGCATTCTACCGGCGAAGGGCCCCGCTCGGCAACGTGGAAGGCCGCGCCTTCGCGGGGGGCCTAGCGCTCGTTCAGGGCCTCGAAGGCGCGCTCGACGCTCCGCCCCTCCTCGTCCACGAGGGACAGGAGGTGCCGGCCCGGCCCCGGCCGCGCCTCCATCCGGTGCTCGCCGCGGGTCGAACCGAGATAGTCCCCGTCGAGGTGCCAGAAGACCGTGGCGGAGGGGTCGCCGTGGGCGGCGGAAAACACGGCGGCGCCGGGCCGCCCGTCGAGCTCGATGGGAACGTAGATCCCCGCCCCCTCCTCGGGACTCAGGATGGCCAGGGACTCGCCGCTCCGCCCCGCCGACCGCGAACCGGGCCTCCAGGGCGGGAGAGGCCGGTACTCGAGGTGGCCGCGGCGGTAGTACCACTCCATCGCGGGCGGCAGGACGAAGCGCCGCTCCGCGCGCAGGAGGTCGGGCCGCTCGGTGTCCGCCGTGACGCGATAGGCGCCGTCGGCGCTCAGGTGGACGAGGCGGCAGTAGGGGCAGGTTCCCTCGCTCTTCGCGGCGAGCGGCAGGAGCTCCCTCGAGGTCCGGGCGCAGTCCGGACCCGCGGGATAGCCGGAGTCGGCGCAGAGGGTCCGGTACGCGAGGCCGCGGTCGGGCCTCGGGATCCAGGGACTCCTCGGCAGGGCCGCGACGAGGTCGAAGAGGATCGGCGCGGCGGCCGTCGAACCGCGGAGCTCGGGCCGCCCCTCCCCCGTCGCGTTGCCCGCCCAGACCGCCACGACATAGTCCGCGGTCAGGCCGATGGCCCAGGCGTCCCGGAAGCCGAAGCTGGTGCCGGTCTTCCAGGCCACCTTCCGCGAGGAGGAGTACTCGCGCCAGGCCGCCTCGTCGTCCGGGCGGCCGACCTCGAGGAGGGCCTGGAGGGTCAGCCAGGCGGAGCCGGGCGTGAAGGGATCGGCGCGGGAGGGACGGCGCGCCGCGTCCCCTGCGGCGTACGAGAGATCGAAGTACTGGCCGCCGTCCGGCGCCGCGAGCCCCCGCGCCGTGCGGGCGAGGGCGGCGTAGCGCCCGGCCATCTCCCAGAGCGTGACCTCGGCCCCGCCGAGGATGAGCGTCAGGCCGTAGTCGCCC